>JAASSH010000289.1 GCA_021767985.1 Gammaproteobacteria bacterium
GCCGCATTTTGCACCGATTCGAGCCGGATCTGCTGCCCGTCGCGGCTAAAGCTGCAACAATCGCCGGCGGCATAAATGCTCGGGTCCGAAGTCTGGCAGAGCGCGTTGACCCGGATGCCGTTGTCGCAGTCGAGCCCGGCCGTCAGCGCGAGTTCGATATTCGGACTGCCGCCGATACCGACCAGGACCAGGTCGGCATCGATGATTTCGCCGGATTCGAGTTCGGCGCCGCAAACCCTGCCGTCGTCCGCGAGCAGCCGGGCCATGCGTGTCGCTTCGCGTATCTCGACCCCGTGGCCGGCATGCAGTTTGCGAAAATAATCCGAGGTTTCAGCGGCAGCGACGCGTTGCAGGATGCGCTCGGCCATTTCGACTAACGTGACTTCGAGCCCGAGCTGTCGCGCGACGGCCGCGGCTTCGAGCCCGATGTAACCGCCGCCGATGACCAGCAGCTTACGCCCGGACTGGAACTCGGGCGCCATGCGATCGATGTCGGCAATGCTGCGCAACGTGAAAACCCCGGGCAGGGTGCCGCCCATTTCGGCCGGCAGGCTGCGCGCATGCGAACCGGTACAAAGAATCAGCCTGTCGTAATCGATGGCCTCCCCGGTGCTGGTGATGACCTGTTTCTCCCCGGGTTTGATGTCGTCGATGCGCGTGTCGAAACGGGTTTCGACCCCCTGTTCGGCATACCAGTCCAGTGGCCGGATGAACAGGCGCTCACGCTCGAGTTCACCGAGCAGGTACTTTTTCGACAGCGGGGGGCGCTGGTAGGGCGGATGCGGCTCTTCGCCGATCAACAGCAGCGGTTCTGCATTACCCAGCGCGACGTGGCGTGATATGAACGAGGCGGCCGCCTGGCCCGCACCTACGATAACAACGGGTGCGGCCATCGTGCTACTCGGGCTCGGGCACGTGAAGCACGAGGCCGTCGAGTTCGGACGAGGCGATGATCTGGCAGCTTAGCCGACTGTTGTCCTCGCGTTCGACGTCGGTCATTTCGAGCATCGTGTCCTCGATGTCGTCGACCTCGCCGGTTCTGGCGAGCCACTCGGGATCGACGAAGACGTGGCAGGTGGCACAGGACAGGCAGCCGCCGCATTCACCCTCGATGTGGGGCACGTTGTTGGCAGTGGCCGCTTCCATCAGGTTCAGACCGTCTTTGACGTCGGCGGAAATTTCGCTGCCGTCTTCCATTTTCCAGGTGATATTCGCCATCGCTATTTGCTACTGATTGGGTTCTAAAAACCGCGTAATGTATCCTTTTTTCGGGGTAATGTCTTTTGAAAATAACCGTATTACTTATCCCTGTACGACCTCTTCCGCGTGGGCCCGAATCAAATTCCACAGCTTTTCCAGGTGCGCGCGGGAGGTAGCCTCGACGCCGATCGATACGCGCACCATCCAGCGGCCGTCGAGTTGCGATGGACTCATGAATGCCTTGCCGGACCGGTTAATGGCGTTGACCCAGTCCAGGGTGTGCCGGTCGAGCGCTTCCCCGCTCAAACCCGGCGGCTGATGCCGGATACAGACGGTTTGCAGTTTGACCGGCGTTAGCACTTGCCAGTGTTCCTGCCGGGCCACCTGCTCGGCAAACCACTGCGCGTTCTCGAGATCGCGGCGCAGACGTTCGCGGATTGCGTCGATGCCGTCGACGCTGAGGTGGTACCAGAGCTTGAGCGCGCGAAATCGCCGACCGAGCGGAATGCCCCAGTCGCGATACTGTTTGACCTCGGCGTCGACCGTCGAGCGCAGGTAGCTGGGATTGGTCGACATCACGCGTACCAGGTGCTGCACGTCGCGTACGTAAAACAGCGAGCAATCGAGGATCGTGCCCATCCATTTGTGCGGATTCCACGAAATCGAGTCAGCCGATTCGACTCCGTCCCATAAATGGCGACATTCGGGTAGCAGCATCGCGCTGCCCGCCATGGCGGCGTCGACGTGCACCCAGATCGCGTGCTCGGCCGCGATTTCGACGATTTCATTCACCGGATCGAAAGCAGTGACTCCGGTCGAGCCGACCGACGCCACGATTGCACAGGGCAGGTAACCGGCGGCAAAATCGGCCTCGATCTGGCTTGCCAGCGCCGGTCCCGACATTGCGCGACTCTCCTCGACCATTGGCACCATGCGTAAATTGTCGCGCCCGAATCCGGCCAGCAACGCCGCCTTGGCTACCGACGAATGCGCTTCCTCGGTGGTGTAGACGAGTAGCGGCTTGTCCTCGGCCTGCAATCCGCCGCGCGTTTCCGAGTAATCGCTGGCGCGTTCGCGCGCGATCAGCAGGGCGGTCAGGCAGGCGGTCGAGGCGGTGTCCTGGATGCAGCCTTCCCAGCTATCGGATAAGCCGGTGAGCTGTCGCATCCAGTCGCAAACCACTTCCTCGACCTCGGTCAACGCCGGGCAACTCTCCCACGAAATACCCAGCGTGCCGAGGCCGGAGCTCGCGATATCGCCGAGTGTCGAGGCCAGCGACGCGTTCGACGGAAACCAGCCGTAATGCATCGGGTGTTGCACCTGGGTGATGCCGGGTACGATTTTCTGTTCGATTTCCCGTAACAACTGAGCAGCGGGCATCGGCGATTGTGGCGGGCGCGTGGAGAAAGCGTCTCGCACCTGGCCGGGATCGACCTGTGCTCGCACCGGGCGCTGCTCGACGTTGTTGCGGTAGTCTGCGATCCAGTCGATCAGTTCGTGACCGGCGCGGCGGAATTCTTCGGGTGTCATAAGATTACTCGGTATGGATGCGCGGGGTTTTCAAAACCGAATTTTCAGGTATCGTTCGAACTCGAGTCAATTGAATTCGACAGGTACCGCAAAACATGAACCGCTCCATTCGTATCGCTATCCTCGACGCCGTGCCCGAGAGTTTCTGGGCCGACGACAGGGGTATCACCGATTCGCAAAAGTTCATGAACCTGTTGCAGCCGCAAAATCCGGCGGCGCGACTGGACCGCTATTACGTGTCGCAAAACCATTTCCCGCACAAGATCGAGAATTATGATGCGCTCCTGGTCACCGGCAGCCCCTGTAGTGTGCACGACGAGCACGAATGGATTGCGCGTCTGACCGAGTTGGTAAGAGAGGCGGCGGAGCTGCAGATGCGCGTGGTCGGTTCCTGCTTCGGTCATCAGCTGATAGCGCGCGCCTTCGGCGGTGAAGTCGGGCACAATGAAAACGGCTGGCTGATCGGTAACTTCGCGGTACACATTAGCCAGGTGCACGACTGGATGCAGCCGACCGCGCGCGTGACCGGAATGTATCACTTCAACCAGGAACGCGTGACGCGGTTGCCGGCCGCCGCACAGGCTTTCGCCCGCACCGACGACTATGACGATTACGGATACACCATCGGAGAGAATATAATGTGCTTTCAGGGCCACCCGGAACAGTCGCGGCAGTCGATGACCAATTTTCTCAAGGCTACCGACAGCCTGACGCCGCGGCAGCGCGAGCACGCCGCCTACCATATCGACAAGGGAGAAACCGATGCGCAACTCTGGGGCGAATGGATGATGCGCTTTTTCCTGGGCTGATGCCCGTTATGAAACTATTGGAAATCGAGATGAAAAATATTGCCGCACTATTGCTTGTATATCTAATGGTTGGGCAGTCCGCTGCGGCCGATATCGAAAACGGCGAAGATCTGCATTTCGAGAATTGCACGGGCTGCCACGACGAGACTGTCTATACCCGTGAAAACCGAAACGTGCAGTCGCTGGAGCGCCTCGGTCGGCAGGTACGATTTTGCAAGGATTCACTGGAGCTAACCTGGTTCGACGAAGAGGTGAATGACGTCATCGAATTCCTGAACCAGAACTACTACCGCTTTTGATTACGCAGCGTTCGACAGGTTGCAATCTGATCAGGGACGGTAAATTTCGCGCGCCGGAGGTGTGAGCATGTCTCGTTGGGTTTCGTCGTTGTTACTACCATCTGCCGATAATAATGCCCTGTGACTCGTCTCGTTCCGGACCCATGTTGGCGAGGTTGTCGTAGGGCATGCCGACACGCGGTTTCAGGCGTCGGCGCCAGTCGATGATCAGCCGCTGCATCTGCGCGCGAATTTTTTCGAAGGCCGGATCGTCGCCGAGGTCCACCAGTTCATTCGGGTCCTGCTGCATATCGAACAGTTGCGGACGGAACAGGTTGTAGTGAACGTACTTCCAGCGCTTGTCGCGGA
>JAASSH010000290.1 GCA_021767985.1 Gammaproteobacteria bacterium
GCGTATTGCATCCAGCAGTCGCGGCAGCAGGTTGTTGAAACGCTGCTTGGCCCTGGCCGACATGTAGTTCCATGCCTTGGATCGTAAAAACTGGTTCAGTTGCTGATTGATCTGGTCAGCGTCGCTGATTCCGCTATTGCTGATGAATTCCCATTGGCGATCGTCTTCGATGGTCTCGGCGAAACTATCGTCGATGACCGGCTCGGATTGGATTTCTTCGGCCTCACGCTTGAAGAGCTCGTTGAAATAATGATTCACCCTTTCACGATGCTGCTGTAATTCATCGATCAGCCCTTGCCAGTCGGCATAGCCCAGGGTGAAGGCGATGCGCGTTTGCTGGTCGATACTGGAGGGTAGATCGTGCGTCTGCTGGTCGTCGAACATCTGGATTCGGTTTTCCAGCATCCGCAGGAAGCAATAGGCTGCGCGCAGTTGGTTCACGGTATCGACATCAACGATGTCATGCTGTAACAGCGCGTCGAAGCACTCGAATATCCGGGTGGTTTGCAATTGATGATTGCGCCCACCCTTCAGAATCTGGAAGGCCTGTACGAAAAACTCGATTTCACGAATGCCTCCCGGACCGACCTTCAGGTTGACTCGCATACCTCTCGACTTTGCCTGGGAATCGATTTTCCCCTTAAGCGTGGCGAGGCCTTCGAACACGCGGTAGTCGTGATACTTGCGGAACACGAATGGTTTCAGCAGCGAGGCCAGGTAGGCGCGGCTGCTTTCACTGCCGCTGATGATGCGCGCCTTGACCATGGCATACTGTTCCCATTCGCGCCCGTGAAGCTGGTAATAATGTTCCAGCGCACTGTGACTGAGCACCACCGGTCCCGAATCGCCCCAGGGCCTCAAGCGCAGATCGACCCGATAAACGAAGCCATCGGCGGTACTTTCGCCGAGCACCTGGTTTAGTAACCGCACCAGGCGAGAAAAGTACTCCTGGTAGCTCAACTGCCCGAAGCCCGTGAGTTCGCCGTCACCCTCGTAGCAGCAAATCAGATCGATATCGGACGAAAAGTTCAGCTCGCGCCCGCCAAGTTTTCCCATCGCGATAATATTGAGGTGCATCGGTTCGCCGTTGGTATCCAGCGGCTGGCCGTGCTTGGCAGACAGCTGCTGGTTACAAGCCGTGAGTGCGGTCCGGATTAGCAGATCGGCGAGGTCGCTGAGATGGCGCAACGTATTCTCGAGCGAATTATTCGCAACCACGTCGAGATAAATGATTTCGACAAGTTTGCGATGGCGATACAGTCGCAGCTGTCGTTTGACTTGATCAATGTCAATTTTTTCCTGCGTCGACAGGTCGACAATATCGGCATCCAGGGTGAGAGTCTCCAGCTTGAGCAGATCATCGACGTGTTCGGGTTCCCGCAGCAACTGTTGCAGGGCATAGGGGCTTGCAATCGCCAGCCGCTGGATTCGATCGATATCGTCGTTAGCGAACCGCTGCGCCTGCATATAGTCGCAGACCGGTTGCCACTGGAACCTGTTTTCGACGAGCAAAGACTGGTTATTCGGATCTGCAGTCATGTTTTACACTTAATTGCGAATGAGAACTGTTATTATTTACGTCAGAGTCTATATTCATTAAAATCCGGACAGTGACGACAGGGCGGGACCTCGCCCATTAGCCAAGTTTAGCGCCGAAGCGGTGCTGCAAACCAACAAATTTATCGGGATCGGCGAAAATATCCGCTCCCGGCCGACACCACCCAAACGATAACAAGATTCCTTGAGCAGTAACATTTGAAAACCGCCCACGCCAGCCAGCCCTTTCTGCAACGCTTGTGGAAGCCCGGCGTATTGCTGGTAGCCTGCCTGTTCAGCCTGCCTATTTTTACTGTCCTGAGTTTCGTGCTGCGTCCTTCGAATGAAGTCTGGCAGCATTTGCTCGACACGGTGCTGGGTGAGTATCTGCTCAACTCGGCGTTATTGATGCTGGGCGTGGCGCTCGGTACCCTGGTGATCGGCGTCGGCTGTGCCTGGCTAACCAGCGTTTGCCTGTTTCCGGGAAAGAAGCTGTTCTCCTGGGCGCTGCTGCTGCCGCTCGCTTTTCCCGCGTATATCATCGCCTACACTTACACCGGTATGCTGGATTTCGCGGGTCCGGTGCAGAGTTGGCTCAGGGCGAGCACCGGCTGGAGTGTACGCGATTATTATTTTCCCGAAATCCGCTCCCTCGGTGGAGCGGTGACGATTTTCTCGCTGGTGCTGTACCCCTACGTCTATCTGCTCGCGCGGGCCGCGTTTCTGGAGCAATCGGTTTGTGTGCTCGAAGTCAGCCGGACCCTGCGCTGCTCGGTCTGGTCGAGTTTTTACCGGGTTGCGCTGCCGCTGGCCCGACCGGCGATCGTCGCCGGTCTGTCCCTGGCATTAATGGAAACCCTGGCCGATTACGGCACGGTTGCCTATTTCGGACTAGGGGTATTCACCACCGGCATTTTCCGTACCTGGTTCGGTCTCGGCGACGCTGCCGCGGCGGCCAAGCTCGCCTCGATCCTGTTACTGTTTGTCTTTACCCTGATCGTTATCGAGCGTTGGTCGCGCCGGCGCGCGCAGTATCACCATGCCACCAACCGCTATCGCAGGCTGCCGCAGTACCGGCTGCGCGGTTACCGGGCGCTGCTTGCCTTCTGCGCCTGTTTCGTCCCGCTGCTGCTGGGATTCCTGTTACCGGCATACCAGCTTGCCGTGTGGGCGCTGGAAACCTATGCCTACATGGTGGATGAGTCGTTCCTGCAGTTGACACTGCATTCGCTCGAACTGGCTTTCAGCGCCGCCCTGCTGGCGGTAGTGCTGGCGTTGTTCCTGGGTTACGGCAAGCGCATTCTCGCCAGCAAGACCGTCAACGCGTCGATTCGTATCGTCGCCACCGGTTACGCGGTACCCGGTACGGTGATCGCGGTTGGTGTCATTATCCCGTTCGCCTGGCTTGATAACAGTGTCGACAGCCTGATGCGAGAGCACTACGGGTTCTCCAGCGGGCTTGTATTGAGCGGTAGCCTGTTCGCGGTTATGTTTGCCTACATGGTGCGATTCATGGCGGTCTCGATCCAGACCGTCGAGTCAGGGCTGGGTAACATCAAGCATTCGATGGACGAAGCCGCGCGTTCGTTGTCTTACGCGCCCTCTGAGATACTGATGCGGGTGCATTTGCCGCTAATGAAGGGAACCGTGCTGACCGCGTTGCTGATCGTGTTCGTCGATGTTATGAAGGAATTGCCAGCCACCCTGATCTTGCGCCCGTTCAATTTCAACACGCTGGCAGTGCGCGCTTTCGAACTCGCTTCGGACGAGCGCCTGGCGGATTCGTCGACCGCGGCCCTGATGATAGTGGCGGTCGGACTGGGGCCGGTTATACTGTTGAGCTACAGCATTTCTGCGTCCAGAGCAGGTTCATGACATCACAGATAGACGTCGAAAATCTCGATACCGGCTACGAGGGCCTGCAGGTAGTGAACCAGGCGAGTTTTTCGCTGGCTCCGGGAGAAATCGGCTGCATACTGGGCCCCTCCGGTTGCGGCAAGACAACGGTGTTGCGCGCAATTGCGGGCTTCGAACCTGTCTGGCAGGGGCGTATTCTGATCGACCAGGTTGAAGTCAGCTCGGAAAAAACCCACCTGGTTCCCGAAAAACGCAATATCGGCATGGTGTTTCAGGATTTCGCGCTGTTTCCGCATCTCAAGGTCGAAGACAACGTGCGGTTCGGACTCAAGGCCTGGGGGCGCAAGGAGCGCCAGGAAAGAGTCCAGGAAATGCTTGCTATCGTAGGTATGCTGGCCTACGCGCAAGCCTACCCACACCAGCTTTCGGGCGGCCAGCAGCAGCGCATTGCGCTGGCGCGAGCGCTGGCGCCACGCCCCGGCGTACTGTTGCTGGATGAGCCGTTTTCCAATATGGATGCGGAAATGCGGGAACAGTTGGCGCGTGAAGTCAGAAGCATTCTCAAACAGGAGAACAATACCGCGATCCTGGTTACCCATGATCAGAACGAGGCCTTCGCCATGGCCGATCGAATTTGCGTGATGAACGAGGGCAGGATTCAGCAACAGGGTAGCGGCTACGATCTATACCACAAGCCGGCCAATCGTTTCGTCGCCGATTTCATCGGCCACGGCGTGATTATTCCGGCGACCGTCGAAAGCGCGACCGCGGTCAGAACCGATCTGGGCTTGA
>JAASSH010000034.1 GCA_021767985.1 Gammaproteobacteria bacterium
AACGCTTTCCTGGACAGGTAATTCGAACAGGTCGAAAGATTGCCGGGCGCCGGCGAAGCTGGTTTCGAGGCGTTTTATTCGGCTAGCCCCGGGTAGTTCGGCAAACCTGCCGTAAGCGGGCGTGAGCACGGTAACCGCACAGCCGCGCGCGGCCAGTGCTATCGGCACATCGCGTACCACGTCGCCGATACCGCCAACCTTGCCACCCGGTAGTGCGCCGTTTTCCGCGGCGATCATTAAGATATGCGTCATAGGTCGGGCCGCTCAGGTCACCACGTCGGGTCCGACGCGGCCGGTGAAATGGTCGATCCTGGCCACCTCGCGGGACAGGCTGATCAATTCGGCCAGCGCATCCTGCGGATCTTTTGCCTGCTGTGCCGGATCCGATTCGGGAGACTCGACGTAAACCCGCAGCGTCGCACCCTCGGTGCCGGTGCCCGAGAGCCGATACACGATACGCGCACCGCCGCGCAGCAACAGGCGAATCCCCTGCCTTTCACTGACGCTGCCGTCGATCGGATCGGTGTAATTGAAATCGTCGGCGAGCTCTATCTCGTGGTCGCCAAACCGCTGGCCGCACAAACCGCTGGCCTGTTGGCGTAAGCCTTCGACCAGCGCTTGCGCGGCATCGGTTGCCACCGCCTCGTAGTCATGACGCGTATAGTAGTTGCGTCCATAGCGCTGCCAGTGCTGCCGCACGATATCCGCGACCGGCTCGCGCCTGACCGCGAGTATATTGAGCCAGAACAGTACCGCCCACAGGCCGTCCTTCTCGCGCACGTGGTCCGACCCGGTGCCGAATGACTCTTCACCGCAAAGCGAAATCTTGCCGGCATCGAGCAGGTTACCGAAAAACTTCCAGCCGGTCGGCGTCTCGAAACAGGAAATGCCGAGCGTTTCCGCGACCCGATCCACCGCCTGGCTGGTCGGCATCGAGCGCGCCACCCCGGCGAGCCCCTGCCGATAACCGGGCACCAGCGTGGCGTTGGCGGCCAACACCGCGAGACTGTCGCTCGGGGTGACGTAGAAATTGGCACCCAGGATCATGTTTCGATCACCGTCGCCGTCGGAGGCGGCGCCGAAATCGCCGGCCTGCTGACCCTGCATCAGGCGCATCAGATCCAGCGCGTGTGCCGGGTTCGGGTCCGGATGTTCGCCGCCGAAATCCGGCAGCGGCTGTCCCCGCAAAACGCTGCCGGGTTGCGCGCCCAGCTGCTGCAGGATCGCCTCGGCGTAAGGACCGGTAACGGCATTCATCGCGTCGAAATACAGGCTGCATGCGCCTGCAGTCAGCAATTCCCGGATACGCTCGAAGTCGAACAGCTGTTGCATCAGCGCCGCATAGTCGGCAACGGAGTCCACCACCTCGATTTGCAGATCGGCCAGCTGCCGACTGCCGACCTGGTGTATGTCGACGTCGTCGGCTTCGAGAATATGGTACTCGCTGATTTCACGGCTGTACCGGAATATCGAATCGGTGAGACCCTCCTGGGCCGGCCCGCCATTGGCGGCGTTGAACTTGATGCCGAAGTCGGCATCCGGGCCGCCCGGGTTGTGACTGGCCGATAATATGATGCCGCCGAAAGCTCGATACTTGCGGATCAGGTGAGACGCGGCCGGCGTCGACAACAGGCCGTCGCGGCCGACGATGACCCGGGCAAAACCGTTTGCCGCCGCCATGCGCAAGATCGTCTGCGATGCCTGCTCGTTATAGAACCGGCCGTCACCGCCGAGCACCAGCGTCTTGTCGCTGAAAGTCTCGCCTGCGACTGCGACCGCGTCGAAAATCGACTGCACGAAGTTTTCCAGGTAGTGCGGTTGCTGGAAAACCCTGACCTTCTTGCGCAGACCCGAGGTTCCCGGTTTCTGGTCGGCATAGGTCGTGGTTGTGACGGTTTTACGCTCCATCCAACAATGCCTAGCGAGACTCGTGGGTTGTCTGGTGCAGCATGTCGGGCGTCACCAGCACCACGCCCTTTGCGGTAACGCGAAAGCCGCGCTCCCTGTCCGCGTCGTGATCCTCGCCGATAACCATGCCGGGCTCGATGGTGCAGCCGCGGTCGATGATCGCCCTGGTGATACGAGCGTTACGACCGATTTCAACGTCGGGCAGCACAACGCTGTCCTTGACCCGCGCATAGGAATGGACCTTGACGTTCGAGAACAGCAACGACCGCTTTATTTTCGAGCCGGAAATGATGCAGCCGCCGGAAACCATCGAATCGACCGCCACCCCGCGGCGATCCTTGCGATCGAAAACAAACTTGGCCGGCGGCAGTTGCGCCTGGTAGGTCAGGATCGGCCAGGACTCATCGTAGAGATTCAACTCGGGCGAGACTTTAACCATTTCGATGTTGGCTTCCCAGAATGCATCCAGCGTACCGACATCGCGCCAGTAAGCGCGCTTTTGAGTTTCGGGGTCGCGAAACGGATGCGCGTAAACCTGATATTTTTCGATGATCGACGGGATAATATTGCCGCCGAAGTCGTGCGCCGAATTCGGATCGTCGGCATCCTTGATCAACTGCTCGTAGAGAAAATCGGTATTGAACAGATAGTTACCCATCGAGGCCAGGCAATATCCGGGCTGGCCGGGTATCGGTGTCGGATGCTCGGGTTTTTCGTTGAACTCGATAATGCGGCCGGATTCATCCGCGGTCAGAACGCCGTAGGCGCCGGCGGCCTCCTCGATCGGTACCTCCAGGCAGGATACGGTCATGTCGGCCTTGCGTTCCACGTGTTCGACCAGCATCTCGCCGTAATCCATCTTGTAGATATGATCGCCGGACAGGATCAGCACGTGCTCGGGTTTATGGGTGCGCAGGATATCGATGTTTTGATAAACCGCATCGGCGGTCCCCAGGTACCACTCGCCGCCGGCGCGTTGCGACGCCGGCAGGATTTCCACGAACTCGTCGAGTTCGCTGTGCAGGTGAGTCCAGCCCTGCACCAGGTGGCGAATCAGCGAATGCGCCTTGTACTGGGTCAACACGCCGATGCGGCGAATACCCGAGTTGACGCAGTTGGACAGCGGGAAATCGATCAGACGAAATTTGCCGCCGAAGGATACCGCGGGCTTGGCGCGCCAGTCGGTCAATTCGTAGAGCCGGGAGCCGCGACCGCCGGCAAGCACCAGGGCCAGGGTGTTGCGGGTCAGACGACTGACGAAACGTGAATTTTTTGTGGTAACCATCGTGTGATTCGCTTTATAAAACGGTTGCACAACTGCCGCTAAACAACGAGAAAATAACGCAATGTCTCATCGTCGATCAGGGCAGGGATAAGGCCGCGGGCTATTGTCACCAGCGCGTGTACAGCGCTATTGCAACGATACCAACTGCCTGCTTGCGGGGGGGATTATATAGCTTTAGCGGTGGCAGCAGTATCCCCTGCAATTGCTGCGCTGCAGCACTACCCGCCGGGGGGCAAATCCCGGATTTCCACAATTTCTGTGAAGTGGCGCACCTTATATCCGATGGGAGGTCAAAATATGGCCTTGAATTAGTGTATTATCGGCGTTCAGTCGGTGCTGACCAATAACGATAATATCGAACAAATGTATGAATTAGGAAGTCCGCCAAAATCGGTCCTGGAATCTATGGAACTGGTCCGACTGCCTAGCCCTCCGCATATTCTCAGTCAACTGCTTGACGTCTGCCACGACCCCGACAGTTCAACCGACGACCTCGCGGCCCTGATCAGCATCGACGCCGCCCTCACCAGCAAGCTTTTCATGGCGGTCAACTCGTCCGCATTTGCGATCAGGGAACCGGTAGACTCCCTGGAGCAGGCGATCAGGTTAGTCGGTCATGACCTGGTGAAAACCATGGCGATAACCTCGTCGATACAACAACTGTTCGCGGGGCTGATCAATACGCAAAAGGAATTCGTCTGTAATTTATGGCTGGACTCCCTTTACTGCGCCGTATTTGCCCGTGATATTGCGATAGCCGCGGACTACGAGCATCCCGAGGACGCCTTCCTCGCAGGCCTGTTCCACGATTTTGGCCAGATCATTTTCGACGCCAGGTTCCACGAGCAATATATCAAGATAATCAATTCTGAAACCGAGTCCGAAACAATCGCCAAGGAAAATTCGCAGTATGGCGTCAGCCATACCGAGCTTGGCGCCAGCATCCTCGAGCAATGGCCCAGCCTGAATCCCGGGATCGCCGACGCCGTTCGCTTCCACCACGAAGAGGAAGAACAGCTGCAGGGTTGCGACATGCTGTGCCAGATCGTTGCCGAAGCCAGCCAGCTGGCGCGACACTGGAGCCACGAGGGGAACGCGGATGCCGACTGGCAATCCAGGCTGGTTAACGAGAAAGATTTAAAGAACATCTATATGCACGTCAAGGACAGGGTCACCCAGACGGCGAAGAAAATCGGGATCTCCCTGCCGCGGTCCCGCTGCCTGACCCAGGAGCACCTGTCGCGGGATATCGAAAAGGAAACCATCAAGCTCGCGCGCAAAATCAGGAATGCCTCGCTCTCCAGGGTCATTAATCCGGAGCACCAGTTTTCAACAATCCCGGAATCCCCGAGGGCACTGCTGGATAAAATTGCGCGCGAGATGCAATTCTTCTTCTCTATTTCCGATGTGGCCCTGTTGCTTCACGATCCGCAGGATGGCGGATTTCTGAGCCTTTACCAGATTAGTCACGCCGGTCCGGTGAGCAAGTTTTCCGTCGAGAATAATAATAGCCAGCTTACCCGAAGCTACGTCGACCAAAGCCAGCTGTGGATCGAACCCGAAATTCCGGATTACAAGAAATCGCCCATATCCGATCGCCAGATTATTCGCCGGCTGAATCATGATATCGCGCTGAGTTTTCCGCTCAGGCATGAGAAAAAAGCGCTCGGAACCGTCGTCATCGGTTGTCACAAAACCCAGAAAAACAACCTGGAAAAGCTCTCAGACGTCATCGCCAGTTACCTCGAAAACGTTGCCGACAACTGGTCAACCGTTAACCAGGATGCAGGCGAGCCGACGCCCGAGGAAAACGATCAAAATGACATCGACAGACTGATTCATGAAATCAGCAATCCCCTGAGCGTTATTGGAAACTATATCGACATCCTGAAAGTCAACACGCAGTCGGAAGGTGACGAAAACAACAAGGAGATCGATATACTGCAGGAAGAACTGCAGCGCATTCGCAACATCGTCTGGAATTTCAAGGACGGCAAGTACGCGGGCGCGCAGGCGGTTCATCTGAATACAGAACTGGAAAATTGTATCCCGCTGTATGTAAAATCCACCTGTGGTAACAAAGAGGTTCAAATAATGTGGAGCCTCGATCGCAAAGAAGCCGAGATTCAGATTACACAGGACGCTTTTCGACAGATTGTTCTGAACCTGGTGAAAAATGCAGTCGAGGCCCAGTCTAAAGATGCCGCGATCATGGTTGCCAGCCATCATTTCGTAAATCTCGATGGTTTGCTTTACGCGCAGTTCTCGATTTCGGATCGAGGCGAGGGTATTGACGATAAAACCCTGCAACACCTGTTTTCGCCCCTGGCCAGCGAGAAACAAGGCGCCGGGCGGGGTCTTGGCCTTTCGGTAGTAGCCAACATTTTACGGAGCTTCAGCGGCCAGATTAAATATATGGAGAACGAGGTCGGGGGCGCTTTGTTCGAAGTCCTGATCCCCCTGTCAGATAACCAGCAGTCCGATGAAGTATAAGCAATGGATAACTCCTTGATTAGTTCCGATGAAAATCCTCCTCGATCCGAAAGAACAATATCATTCCTGGTGGTGGACGATGACGACCGCGCTCGCAAAAGCCTGGTAGCGCTGCTAAAGCGGCAATGGGCCGATATCACCGAGGCCGAGGATGGCGAAGAAGCGATATCGCTGATTCAGCAGCGGCAGTTCAACCTGATCATACTCGATCTCAACATGCCGAAGAAATCCGGCGACCAGGTGTTGACCTTCATCCGGGAAAAGAACATACAGACCACCGTAATCGTCATCAGCGGCGAAACCTCGATCAACAAGGTTACCGAGGCGGTGCGCCTCGGCGCCTACGACATTTTCCGCAAACCCTACAGTTTCGACGAGCTGGAACATTCCATTCGCAACGCATTGGACAAGCTCCTGGTCGAGGACGAAAAGGCCCAGATTCAGAAGCGGCTCGAGCACTCGGAACAGTTGCATCGTTACATGGTTAACAATTCACCCGATCTGATTTACATCCTGAATCTGAAGGGCGAATTCAGTTTCGTAAACAATAGCGTCAAGCGCCTGCTCGGCTATGAACGGTCTGATCTGATCGGCAAACATTACAGCGAAATAATTGCCGACGAAGACCGCATGAAAGCCGAGTACCTGTTTAACGAGCGTCGCCGGGAAAGTCGCAGCAACCGAACCATCGAGCTGGGGCTGAAATGTAATACCGCAAGTTCGTCGAAATCGTTCCAGACCTCGGTCTGCCCGATAGAACTCAACTCGATGGGGATATACTCGGTCGACTCGAAAGGATCGAAAAAGGTTAACACTTACCAGGGTACCTATGGCGTCGCACGCGATATCTCCAGCCGAAAAAAGGCAGAGAAACTGATTACCTACCAGGCCTACCACGACCTGCTCACCAAGCTGCCGAATCGGGCCATGCTGCTGGACCGGCTGGACCTGGCGGTAAAACAGGCGGCAAGAACCGGCCAGACGCTGATCGTCATGTTTCTCGACCTGGATCGCTTCAAGCTGATCAACGACAGTTTCGGTCACGTGGTTGGCGATCAACTGCTGGTCGAGGTTGCCGACAGACTCAAGGCCGAGATCAGGACGGGCGACACCCTGGCCAGGCTCGGTGGCGACGAATTCATGCTGCTACTGCCGCAACCCACCACCCGGCTCCAGGCCGAAAGCGTCGCACAGAAACTCATCGCGAGCCTGCAGCAACCCTTCTACCTGCGCGGCAAGGAAGTTTACGTCAACGTCAGTATCGGCATAGCGGTGTTTCCCGACGATTCGAACGATATAAATACGCTGATCAAGAATGCCGACATGGCGATGTACGAGGTCAAGGCCACCGGCAAGAACGGCTACACCTTTTACGACGACAAACTGGAGCACGCGGCCGCCGAAAAGATTTCGATCGAAAGCGGGCTCAGGAAAGCGCTCAAGAACGACGAACTGGAAATTTACTACCAGCCGCAACTGGATGTGACCACCCGTCGCATCGTAGGGGTCGAAGCCCTGCTGCGATGGAACCACCCGGAGTTCGGGCTGGTCGAGCCGAACTATTTTATCGAGCACGCCGAGGAATCCCGCATTATCGAGCAGCTCAGCGAATGGGTGCTGCACCGGGTCGCCACCGATCTGTTCGGCAACGAGGATTTCCTCGCGAGTGGCATCAAGGTCAGCATTAATTTATCGGCCTCGGATATCCGCAATAAAAAGTTTCCGGAAAGCCTGGTGGCACTAACCCAGCACTACGGCATCGAGCCCCGGCGCCTGGAAATCGAAATAACCGAAAATATGTTCATGAGCGATATCCAGGCCTGCACCCATAAACTGCAGGTGCTGTCCAACAAGGGAATTTCGATCGCAATCGATGATTTCGGTACCGGTTATTCGTCGCTCAACTACCTGCGGGAGTTGCCGGTGCATGCGGTCAAGATCGACTATTCCTTTGTTTCTGAAATCGAGCAGTCGGAAAAAGGCGCAGCCCTGGTGGCCGCTATCGTCGGAATGGCCCAGGGACTCGGTATCGACATCGTTGCCGAGGGCGTCGAAAACACCAGCCAGTCGGACTACCTGGAGGAACTGGGCTGCCACGTCATGCAGGGCTTTCTTTTCAGCAGGCCCGTTGCGGTAAACGATTTTCTCGGCAGGGTCATAACCCAGAAGGAAAATTATTCCAGTTTGTCCAACGCCTGACCCACCGGGTTAAGAATTTGAATTCCGCTGCAGGCATCGGTTGCCGTTTTCGGGGACTCTATAACCCTGATCTCGATCCACCACGAGTATCGAGCCGCCCAGCACCAGATTCCGGGATATTGCTCAAATAGCAGCTACAATCATTGCAAAGCAAGCGATGAATAAAACAGGGAATTCGCGGTCGCGTGACCGCAAATCAGCTGCATGAAAGTATTACAAAGCCTTTTTCCGATTCTGATCCTGTTACTGGGGTCCTTATACGGTTATCAGAAGTATGACCAGCTGCCGGTTTCGGCGACCATTGGGATTACTTATCTGACCCACATGCTGGCGCTAATCGTTGCCGGTTTGAGTATTCGTTTCAGCCGCAGCTCGCTGTTCTTCTATATCCTGCTGGTCGCCATAACGAACCTGGTTTTACGATTCGGCTGGGCCGGCAACGAGCTTGGCTACGGTCTGTTGTCCGCTTTCGTACCGCTGCTGCTCGTCGTATTAACACTGCTACCCGATCGCGGGATTATCAGTCTCAAGGCAATTCCCGCTTACACGGTGTTGTTAGTGGCCAGTGCATTTTCGGTTATTGTCGTTATGACGGCACCCGCCTGGGCAACGCAGCTGGTTCTGAGCGACTGGTTGCCGCCGCAGTATTTCGACTGGACCGACCAGTCGCAATCGGTACTGATCGTATCTTTCGCCGCGCTGTACGTTATGCTGACGCTCAGCATATTGAATCCCTCGCTACACGTTTCCGCCGGTTTCGGTGTGCTGTTCATGCTCGTCATTCAGCTGCATTTCGGCGATAAGGGCGGCAGCCTGAACGTGTTCACCAGCGCCGCGCTGTTGATGTGCCTGTATGCAATCATGCAGGAAACCTGGCGTATGGCTTACATCGACGAACTGACGGGATTGCCCGGTCGGCGTGCGCTGCGCGAAAAGTTTCAGAAAATAAGCGGCTCTTACACCATCGCGATGCTGGATGTCGATCATTTCAAAAAGTTTAACGATACTTTTGGACACGATGCGGGAGACGCGGTGTTGCGCATGATCGCGTCAAAAATGACCCGGATCACCGGTGGCGGCCTGCCCTATCGTTACGGCGGCGAAGAGTTTTCCATCATATTTACCGGCAAGGGCTCGCGTGAATCGGTGCGCCACCTCGAAGCCCTGCGCGAGGAAATCGCGAACAAGCCTTTTATCATCCGACGGGTCGGCCGCAGAGCTAACGATAACCGTACCGCGCCGGTTAAAAACAATTCGGTCAAGGTTACCGTTTCCATCGGTTTCGCGGATTCGATCGGCAAGGAGTCCACGCCCTGGGACATACTGAAACGGGCGGACCAGGCGCTCTATCGCGCCAAGGGTAAGGGCCGTAACTGCGTCAGCGAGTGATGGCGCCAGGCTCGATCCCGGGTAGATCCCGGTAATCGCACGAAACACGGCCGGATTTATTACGAAAACGCGTAATCCTGTTGCTTGCGTTTACCGCTTGATGCCTGACCCGTGGAGCATAAAGGACCCACAATCGGATCAGGCGTCGCAATCGACCTGCACATCGTCCGACAGCGGTATCGACTGGCACAGCAGGATATAGCCCAGCTCGAGATCGCGCCGCGAAAGAACGTTGTTTTGTCGCATCTCCACTTCGCCGGCGATTTTCAGAACCATGCAG
>JAASSH010000035.1 GCA_021767985.1 Gammaproteobacteria bacterium
AGGACCCCGTCGTTACCGCGTTTCCGGGTCTGCCCGGCGAAGATCCGTTTGCCGAGGCGGAGGCCGAATTCGGCGAAGACGATCTGCTCGGCATGCTCGCCTACGAAATAAAGGAAGTCACCCCCGAGCTCGACGCGCTCGCGCTACAACTGGCCGAAACAGAGGCGGGTGAAGCGTCCCTGCCGCTGGTCGAGGCTTACCTGGAAATCCTCGGCCGGGTCGAAACCATTGCGGTCGAGCTCGATTTACAGGGACTGAACTTCGTTTGCGGCTTTTTGAACCAGAACCTGGCGCTGATCGCGACCGCCGACGGGGACGCGCGTCTCGAAGCGATCGACGTGCTGCGCGGCTGGCCGCTGGTGATCATCGAACACCTGTTACAACCCGAGGACGACAGTCGCTGCCTGGCCGTCGTCGACTACCTCGAATTCGAGGCCTGGCCGCAACCGGTGCCTTATCGCGAACTGCGCACCCTGATCGAGGGCCTGGCCAAAACGGTCGAGGTCAGCAGCGAATTCGTCGCCGAGGAGCGCGAAGTCGAGGCCACGCCGGAAGACGTTTCGCTGGAAATCTCGGCCGATACCAGTCCTGAGCTGGTCGATGCTTTTTTTGCCGAATCGCCGGGCCATGCCGAAGCCCTGTCGAATCTGACCGCGGCGATTACCCAGGGTGTCGATGTCCAGACCAACGTCGAGGCCGCCCAGCGCGTCGCGCATACCCTCAAGGGTTCGGGTAACCTGATCGGGGCGAGGGGACTCGCCAACCTGTCGCATCACCTCGAGGATATCTTCGAGTACATCGCCCGTCACCATTTCCAGCCGCCCGTGGGTCTCGCGCACACGATGCAGGAGGCGAGCGACCTGATCGAGGCGATGATCGAAGCCCTGCAGGGCATGGTGCCGCCACCGCCGGAGGCGCAACGCGTGCTGCAGGACGTACTCGACTGGGCCAACCGGATCGACAGTGGCCAGATGCGCGCCAGCGATGTCGAAGATTCGGCGCAAGCACCCGAAAGCACGACGCAGCAGGCAACCGAGGCCGATACCGAGCAGCCTGATAACCGCAGCGAAGAGGCGGAACCGGCAGCGGCGCCCGCCGCCGAAGAAACCGTCCGCGTACCGCTCAAGCTGCTCGATAATATTTTCCGGCTCGTCAGTGAGACCGCAGTAACCGCGGCCCAGATCCAGGAGCGCCTGAACCGACTCGAAGACGGCGAAAAGCTGATTCGAAACAACGACGGCCACCTGCAGCAGCAACGCTACGAGCTGGAAAACCTCGTCAGCGTGCGCAGCATGGCAGCCAAGCACCGGGGCCGGGCAATGGGTGCCGACGGCGAGTTCGACGCCCTGGAAATGGACGAATACGACGAATTCTACAGTGCGACGCATGCCTACATCGAGGCCGTCGCCGACTCGCGTGAAATTCTGCGCGGATTTACCGGCGAGGTTTACGAACTCGATTCACTGTTTGTCGAACAGCAACGCCTTAACAAGGAACTGCAGCAAATGGTCGTGACCACGCGCCTGGTGCCGGTCGGCACGATCGCCTCGCGCCTGCAGCGCACCGTGCGCCAGGTCTGTCGCAGTACCGACAAGCAGGCGGAGCTGTCGATCCATGGTCAGGATTTACTGCTCGACGGCGACGTGTTGAGCAAGCTCGCCGATCCGCTGATGCACATGTTGCGCAATGCCGTCGATCACGGCATCGAAGACAACGACGCGCGAGCTGCGGCTGGTAAATCGCCGGTGGGCCAGATTTCCCTCGAATTCATCCAGGAGGGTAATAACGTCGTGGTCAACTGCAGTGACGATGGCCGTGGTCTCGACTACGCCCGCATTCGCGCAACGGCGATCCAACGCGGGTTGATCGCGGCAGACGACACGCGCGACAATGAATCGCTGGCGCTGTTGATCCTGCAAACCGGATTTTCCACTCGCGAACAGGTGACCCAGGTCTCCGGTCGCGGCGTCGGCATGGACGTGGTCAACAACACCATCCAGTCGCTCAACGGGACCATGAAAGTAAGCGACGGCAAGGACGGCGGTACCCGCATCTCGCTGCGCATGCCGCTCACGCTGCTCACCAGTCACTGCCTGTTGACCGGGGTCGGCAAGGATAATCTCTATGCCATCCCGACCCTGTCGCTGACCCAGATTCTGTCACCCGGCACCGGGTTTATCGAAAACCTCGGCGACGGGCTGAGTTTCCAGCTCGAAGACGAGACCTACCCGGCTTATACGCTGAATGCGCTGATCGGTTCGGCCGACCGTCATATGCACGATAACCTGGATCAATACAACGTGGTGCTGGTTCAGACCGCAAACGGCGTTGTCGCGGTGGTGGTCGAACGCGTTGTCACCAGTTACGACCTCGTGGTCAAGAATATGGGTGCCTACATCAAGTCGATCAGCGGCATCGCCGGTGTTTCGATGCTCGGTAACGGTGAGGTGGTGCCCGTGCTCGATCTCGCGTCGATGCTGCAGACGCTGGACAACGCCGATCTGGATATCGGGCGCATCAACGCCCAATCACCGGCCGCCGAGGAGATCAGCCTGACCAAGGTCCTGATCGTGGACGATTCACTCAGCGTGCGCAATTCACTCGGCCAGCTGATGCGCGACAGCGGCTACGAGGCGCTGCTGGCCCGCGACGGTCTGGAAGCCATCAACATCATTCGCGCCGAGAATCCGGACATCGTCCTGACCGACCTCGAAATGCCGCGCATGAACGGCTTCGACCTGGTCAGCTACATCCGTAACACCAGCGACCAGCCGGGGCTGCCGGTCGTCATGATTACCTCGAGAAACATGGCCAAACACCGCCAGCAGGCGGAAGACGCTGGCGTCAATCGATTCATCGCCAAGCCGTTTATCGACGATGAAATCCTCGAATGCATCGAAACCGAGCTTTCGATGGTGTTGTGATTCGCCAGCAACAGCAAATGGGATCTGTTATGAAACACATTGATTTTTACGACAAGACAGAAAATGGTAAAAAAGAAATCAACGATAGTGCCGCTGGCCTCTCGATGATGGAGCGTCGCGTCCTGATTCTGGTCAATGGTGAAAACGAGGTCGCAAAGCTGGCAAAGCTTTCCCTGAGCGACGATATCGACACGACGCTCGATCGCCTGCTCGAACTCGGCCTGATCGAAGTGGCCGAGCCGACGCTGGTCGAAGTCCCGGCACAGGCCGCTCCCAGGAAGGCTGCCGCCGACAACGATACAACCGTCACCGAAATAACCGTCACCGCGCGCGACCTCATGTGCAACACGCTGCAAACCTTCGGCAACAAGGTCAAGATCGCGGACCTGCACCAGACCATCTCGGAAACCAGCGATCCCGGGGCGTTGAAAAGCCTGATCAAACCCTGGTATCAAGCGCTCTCGGAGACGCCCGGTGGCATGTACCAGGCGGACGACCTGCGCAAGGAAGTCCTCGAACTGCTGCAGCGTGAGGACGCCGACGCCGCCTGACTCTCCGGAATGGCGTATCCGGGAGTCATTTTCTCCTGTATTGGAAACAACTTTTGTTTGACGCTTGATTCACGCGCATGTCTGCGCAGCCCGGCGGCGAACGAAAAAGCCAAAGCCCCGGCCAGGGCCGGCGAGCCGTGTTAATTGACTAAACTGTCACCATATCTTCGCGTTTCCTGGTGCAGGATGCGTTCGAACGTTATTGCCTTTATTCGGTAGCCTCGGGTTTCGTGCCGGTGAACGCTTTCATGACATCGATCGGTAACGGGAATACTATCGTCGTGGCATTCTCGTTGGAGATGTCGTTGAGAGTCTGCAGATAACGCAGTTGCAGCGTCTGGGGATTATTCGACATGACGTCCGCCGCCTCCAACAGTTTCCTGGAAGCCTGCAGTTCGCCTTCGGCGTGTATGACCTTTGCGCGTCGCTCACGCTCGGCTTCGGCCTGTTTGGCGATGGCGCGGATCATGCTCTCGTTCAGGTCGATATGCTTGATCTCGACGTTGGTGACCTTGATGCCCCAGGACGCGGTTTGGTCGTCGAGGATGGTCTGAATATGCGCATTCAGTTTTTCCCGCTGCGATAACATTTCATCGAGGTCGTGTTGACCCAGCACGGAGCGCAGCGTGGTCTGCGCGAGCTGGCTGGTGGCCTCGAAGAATTGTTCCACCTGGATGATCGCGCGTTCCGGATCAACCACGCGGAAATACAATACCGCGCTAACCCGTACGGTCACGTTGTCGCGCGATATGAGGTCCTGGGTCGGGATGTCGTAGGTGATGACGCGCAGGTCGACACGTACCATTTTCTGGATGAACGGGATGACGATAATCAGGCCCGGCCCCTTGACCTTTTGAAAACGGCCGAGGAAAAAAATCACGCCGCGCTCGTATTCCCTCAGGATACGGATTGCGGAAGCAATAATGACCACGACGATGATCGCGGGTGTCAGGTATTCCAGCAAATACATGTTATTCCTCCTCGGACGATTGTTCGACCGGTTCGACTTTCAATACCAGTTTATCGACGGCGGTGACGCGTACCTTTTGCCCCGCATCGAGCGGAACGCGGGTTTCCGCGACCCAGTTTTCGCCATCCAGATCGATCCGGCCGCGGGCGTCGAACGCCTCGCGCACGGTGCCGATATGACCGATCATGTATTCCTCGCCGCTGACCACCTGGGCGCGTCGGAGCGTAGCGAACCGTCTTAATATCCACAGCATGAATCCGGCGGCGACCAACGCGGTGCCGCCGATCATCGGAATCGACACGGCCAGGTAGTCGTCGTCGAACAGCATGATCGAACCGACGGTAAACGCGGCGACGCCGCCGATGCCCAGGATGCCGCCGCTGGTGACGAATATCTCCGCGACCATGAATGCGATACCGATCGCGAGCAGCCCGAGCGCAGCATAGTTGACCGGCAGTACCTGCAGGGCGTAAAGCGCGAGCAACAGGCAGATGGCGCCGGTCACGCCCGGCAATATCGCCCCCGGGTTGGAAAATTCGAGAATCAGCCCGTAAATCCCGATCAGCATCAGTAGGTAGGCGATGTTGGGGTTGGTGATGATGGCGAGTAGCTCGGAGCGCCAGTCCGGAGTGATGCGTTCGACCACCATGTCATCGGTGTCGAGCACTACGACGCGCCCCTTGACGTTAATTTCGCGCCCGTCGAGCTGTCTCAGCAAATCGTTGAGATCGGCCGCGACCAGGTCGACGACGTTCATCTCCAGCGCTTCCTCCGCGCTCAGGGAAGCGGCCTCGCGCACCGCCAGCCTGGCCCACTGTTCGTTGCGGCCCCGGAGTCTCGCCAGGCCCTCGATATAGGCGATGGCATCGTTGAGGACCTTGCGTTCCAGGTCGGTTTTACCGTCGTCATCCGGCTTTGCTTCGTCGGGTTTCGTTGGCCGGGATGGCAGTTTGGGCAGTCCGCCGATCTGCACCGGTGTCGCTGCACCGAGGTTGGTTGCCGGGGCCATCGCCGCGACGTGACTGGCGTACAGGATAAAGGTACCTGCGCTGGCGGCACGCGATCCCTGCGGTGAAACCCAGGTTACTACGGGCACGTGTGAGTCCAGGATGGTCTTGATGATTTCCCGCATGGAATGATCCAGCCCGCCGGGTGTGTCCATTTGCAGGATAACGACAGCGGCGCGCTCCTGCTCGGCATCGGCGATGCCCCGGGTAACGAGTTCCTGGATAACGGGCCCGATCGGACCGCTTACCTCGATCAGGTATGCCTTGCCGCCCTCGTCGGCGCTGGCCGGCGCGATCATCGACAACGCGACCAGTACCAGGATCAGGCGGAATAATGACGCCAAAATCCGCATGTCAATTCCTTCAATCGACACAGCTTACAAATAACTGCGCGGCGACTAGTTGACCTGTATCACCTGCCGTGAATATCGAATTATGGTGACAGTTAACTTGATTCGGCACTGCGAGATGAAGTAACTGTCACCGTATCCCGGAATTCTGAGGTAGAATTTCGGCATGACCCGACTCCGATCGATTCTCGTCCTTTTTACCCTGGCGCTGGGCGCCTGCACGGCGCGTCCGCCCGGTATCGGCAGCCCCGTGGACTGGTCGAGCCTGCAGAACTGGGAATCGGATAACCAGGGCGACGCCTGGGACGGGTTCCTGAAGAGTTGCGAAAAGCTCGGCCACTTGCGCTGGCGGGAAGTGTGTGAACTCGCGGAGAACAGCGGCAACATGAGCGACGCCGAGGCCAGGGCGTTCTTCGAAGCGCATTTCGAGGTGCGCCCGGTCTACGCCGAGGGCGGGCAAACCGAGGGGCTGATTACGGGTTACTACGAGCCCTTGCTAATAGGCAGCCGCGAACCGTCCGAAGAATTCCGCTACCCGCTCTACGGCGTGCCGGAAGATTTGCTGATCGTCGAGCTGGGTGGCGTTTATCCGCAGCTCAAAGGCCTGCGATTGCGCGGCAAGCTGGTCGGCAACAAGGTCGTGCCTTACCACGATCGCGCGCAACTGCACGACAACCCGGAGTTACTTCGAGGTGCCGAGATCTTGTGGGTGAACAGCCTGGTCGACGTGTTTTTCCTGCATGTCCAGGGTTCCGGCCGGGTTCAACTCACCGACGGCACGACGGTCGCGGTGGGCTACGCCGGGCAAAACGGGCACCCCTATCAGTCTATCGGCCGGGTCCTGATCGAAATGGGAGAACTCGAAAAGGACGAGGTCACGCTGTTTACGATCAAGGACTGGCTTAAAGCGAACCCGCAGCGGTTGAACGAGGTGCTCGGCAAAAATCCGAGCTACGTTTTCTTCGAGCTGCGAGACGATCCGTCAGACGGGCCGGTCGGTTCGCTCAACGTCGCGCTGACGCCCGCGCGCAGTGTCGCCGTCGATCGCAGCGTAATACCTCTGGGCGCGCCGGTATGGTTGCAGACCACGCTGCCGGACGAGCGCCAGTCGCCGTTCGACCGGCTCATGCTGGCGCAGGACACGGGCGGCGCAATCAAGGGCCATGTTCGCGCCGACGTGTTCTGGGGCCAGGGCGACGAAGCCGAATTAATGGCGGGGCTGATGAAACAACAGGGCAGGTTGTTCGTGTTGCTGCCGAAGGGCTATCCGCTGGCGAAATAACCTCGAATTACGGGGACAGTATACTTATTTCAATCCTGAAGACCGGAATATCCATGCGGAGACAGGTAAATCGTCACCTGGCCAGACTTGTTACCCTTCGAATTCGTCGCACAGAACCGCGTGAGCGCCTTCGATGGAATCAAGCCGAAGATTGACGACTGCCTGGTACTCGGGCGAGTTGTACCACTTTTTCGCCTCGTCCCTGTCCTTGAATTTCAAAACGACGGTGCGGGTATCGCCGGAATTGCCTTCGATCACCTCGATGTTTTCGTCGACGACGAGAATTTCCGGGGCGTAGGGTCCCAGTGTCTCGACGGCCTTGGGGAGATAGACGTTGTTCAATGTATCTGCATCGGTAACCTTGTGCGTGAAAATGATATAGGCGGCCATGGGAAATCCTCCGGGATGGGAACGTTGATAAGCGGGCAGGTCATTATAAGTCCAAATTATGTCAAATGTTTATCCGAGAACTCCGGGGACAGAATGCTTATTTCAAACCTGAGGCGCGTTAGTGGTTAATATGTATACTGTCCCCGGAATATCATCCAGACCACGGTTTGTGTGTCGGCCTGAAGCAGACATGAAAATTAAATTCGACTGTGTTTCAGCACTATTAATTGTTGCCCTGATTGCAACCTTAGTTGCCTTCTTTACCGGGGTATTCCCGTACCCGTATGGCTGGATAGTTATAACGGTATTGCTCGTATTCCGCCTGACCGCTAAGCAGAAGCAGGAAGGATAACGAAACAGGTTTGCCGCAAGCCACAAACGCCACGCCGATTACTTTATTATCCACCGAAATCACCCAAGCCTGAGAGCCACACGATGAGTAACGAAAACTACACGCCACCGAAAGTCTGGAAATGGGACAGTGAAAGCGGCGGCAAATGGGCCGGCGTCAACCGCCCGATCGCCGGCCCGACCCATGAGAAAGTTTTGCCGGTCGGCGATAAACCGATACAGCTGTATTCGCTGGGTACGCCCAACGGCATCAAGATCACGGTCATGCTGGAAGAACTGCTGGCACTGGGCAAGACGGATGCGGCCTACGATCTGCACACCATCGATATCGGCAAAGGCGAACAATTCGGTTCCGATTTTGTCAAGCTCAACCCGAACTCGAAGATCCCGGTCATACTCGATCAATCCAAATCTCCCCCGCAATCCGTGTTCGAGTCCTGCGCGATTCTGTTTTACCTGGCCGAGAAACACGGCGCCTTGCTGCCGCAGGATGCGGTGGACCGCACGCAATGCCTGTCATGGCTGTTCTGGCAGGAGAGCAGCGCGTCGTTCCTGGGCGGCGGCTTCGGACACTTCTATAAATACGCACCTTACCCGATGGAATACCCGATTAACCGCTACGCCATGGAAAGCAAGCGTCAACTGGACGTACTGGATCGTCACCTGGCCGAGCGTGAATACATGTGTGCCAGCGGCTATTCGATCGCCGATATTGCGATCTGGGCCTGGTACGGGCGACTGGCGACGGGCGACGTGTACGATGCGGTCGAATTTCTGGACACGACTTCGTACAGCCACGTCTTGCGCTGGGCGAAGGTGATCCAGGAGAGGGAGGCGGTACAGCAAGGGCTGGCTGCTGCGCGGTAGATCGGTCTGTCAGGTCTCAATCAAATAAATAAAAGGGGGGACGGAGGGATTATTATTTAATCCCTCCGCCCCCTTTGTTCTTATCGCACAACTACGACCGAGCAGTCAGCGTGGTTGACCACTTTCGACGTATTCGATCCGAGGAAAAAGTCTTTTAATCCTGGTTTATGCGAGGCGAGGATAATCATGTCTGCATTCATGGTTTCAGCCTCTTTCAAGATGGTGCTGTAGGCATGGCCGGCACGGACTTCCACGTCAATTTTTCTATCGCTATTGTCGATAATCGACTCCAGCGCTTCGCGTGCTGTTTGCATCGAATTTTCCTTGAAATTCGGCGGCAGGTCGAGATCGGTCCAGTTGGGAATTTCTTCCATGACGTAGAGCAACGTAATCGCTGCTTCGGGGCCGGTAATCGATAGCGCGACGTCGAGTGTTTTGCGCCCTGTATCGAGGTGGGCGACATCGACCGGTATTAAAATTGTTTTAAACATAATCAAAGCTCCTCAACGAAAGGATTACAGGATACACCCGGGCGCGAAAAAATTAAGGGTTATCGTAAGCACCAGGAGGTTCAGAAAACAGGGTCAAGTCTAACAATACGACATTATTCGAGTCTCCTGTTTTCGAATCTTGACCCAGGAGGGCAGGTAAGTGAAAAACCTATCTGGTAGATGTTTGAATGTTAGACCTGACCCAGTATTTCCCCCGGAAGCGTAACTTGTGGGAAAACTCACATACCTCTCTCCGGGTAGCGGTCCCGATTATTTCCGACCCCTTAACCGACGCGGCGCAGTATTCGATCCAGCATGCGATCGCTCAGCACG
>JAASSH010000291.1 GCA_021767985.1 Gammaproteobacteria bacterium
GGATAACGTGCGCGCACATGTCGTCCTCTGCGGCTGTCACGACATGGATTACCTCAGTCGCTGGACCGAGGATCACGAGGCTTCGTTCGAGATGGCTGAAAAACATATTCTGCGAGCAATGGAACTGGATCCCGGCTTCGGCCCGGCACAGGTTTATTTCGGTGAATTTTTGACCTTCAAAGGTGAGCTTGATAAGGCTGCGATTCATCTCGACAAAGCGCTTGAAATCAATCCGAACGATACCGATGCACTCACCACCAAGGCCATGAACTTACAGGCGCAGTGCAAGTTCGATAACGCGCTGACGCTGGCCGAACAGGTGCTTGCGCTCGATCCCTACCACCCGTGGGCCGAGTGGGAGCTGGCGGGAGCGCAGTACTTTTGCGGTCGTTACGAGCAAGCGCTCACAACCATCAGTAATTTTCGTACGTCCCCGGGTTTTGTCCTAATCTATGCCGTCGCCGCCAATCTCAAACTTGACCGTATCGAAGCGGCACAGCAGGCTTTACAGGCTTTCCTGCAGGATTGCCGTGAAAACATGCTGTCGATGCCGCAATCGATAGACGAGTGGTATGAATACACGCGCGATAATTACCGCTTCAGGGATTCGCAGTTTAGCCGGGATCTGGTCGATAGCCTGGTCGAGGCGGGCCTCGGAGAAGCGGATGTAGCGTCGAACCGGACCACCGCCTCCGGGATTCACAGTATCGCCGTGCTGCCATTCGATAACTTGTCGGGCGATCCCGCGCAGGAGTATTTCAGCGACGGTATCACCGAAAGCATTATCCTGAACCTGTCCCTGTTCCCCGGCCTTAGCGTCAAATCACGCAATTCGAGCTTCGCCTTCAAGCAGCAAATCAAGAGCCTCGGCGAAATCTCGCAGGAACTCGAAGTGGATTACATCGTCGAGGGTAGTGTTCGCAAGACGGATGAACGCATCCGGGTTACGGTGCAACTGGTCGAGGCGGCCAGCGGTAACCAGATCTGGGGCAAGCGTTACGATGCCGAACTAGCAGATTTATTCGATCTCGAGGAAGAGCTCAGTCGAACCATCGCCGCCACGGTTACCGGGCAAATCGGATCGGATTTGCAACGAATCGCACTGGCCAAGGGTGCCGCGGATCAACAGGCTTACGATATTTTTCTGGCCGGTCTTTACCACGCCAGGAAGTTTACCGCAGCAGGCATGGAGACCGCGATCGAGAAGTTCGATCAGTGTCTGGAACGGGATCCGGAAAACGTTTACGCACATGCCTACCTTTACTGGTGCCACTGTATGAACTGGCTGGAGCGCTGGGTCGAAGATTTCGAGTCCTCGTTTAAACTCGCCGAAAAACATGCCCGGCGGGCAATCGCTCTCGGGCCCGAAATCGGTATCGCTCAGGTGGCTTATGGCGAGTACCTGATTTTCTGCAAGGAATTCGATAAAGCCCTGGTCCATGTTGAACAGGCGCTGGCCATCAATCCAAACGATAGCGATGCGCTGGCGACCAAGGCGTATATCAGGATCGCCCAGGGTAAATACAGCGAGGCCCTGCAAATCGCTTCCCTGGGCTGCCGTCTCGACCCTTACCATCCCTGGTGTGACTGGGAACTGGCGGAGGCTCAATTCTATTGCGGTCTTTACGAAGAAAGCCTGCAGACGATTGCGAATTCGAAAAATGCGCCGGGTTTTATCCGTATTTATAACGTTGCCAGTAACATCGAGCTGGGGAGAATGGATGCGGCTCGCGCGGCGCTGCAGGAGTATCTTTCCGCGGCGGTTGAGGAAATGAAAGCCTTTCCTCGTACCCGCGAAGATTGGCTCGAACATATCTCTCAAAATGCCCCCTATGAAGAATTACCAGGCGAGGATTTGCAGATCAACGAACGCCTGATCGGATACCTGGCACAGGCCGGGCTCGAGGAAGAACTGGCCGATATCGCCAACAAAAAAGATACATCCTCATCCATCGTCGTACTGCCGTTCGATAATCTGTCCAACGATCCGGACCAGGAATATTTCAGCGACGGTATCACCGACAGCATTATCCTGAATCTCTCGCTGTTTCCGGGCCTGAACGTCAAGTCACGCAATGCCAGTTTCGCGTTCAAGCAACAGATCAAGGACCTCGGTGAAATTTCACGCGAGCTGGAAGTAGACTATCTGGTCGAGGGCAGCATCCGCAAATCGGACCAGCGAATTCGAATCAATACGCAGTTAATCGAGGCGCACAGCGGCAACCAGATCTGGGGCAAACGTTACGACACGGACATCGACGACCTGTTCGACCTCGAAGCCGAACTGAGCCGCAGTATAGCCGCCACCGTGACCGGCCAGATCGAATCCGACCTGCAACGCATCGCCATGGCCAAGGGAGCGGCTCACCAGCAGTCTTACGATTTGCTGCTGCAGGGAATCTATCATTCCAAAAAAAGTACCGCCTCGGACACGGTGATCGCGATCGAAAAGCTGCATCAGTGTCTCGAGCTGGATCCCGGCAACGCGCTGGCCCATGCAACGCTATATGGCTGCCATGAATTGAACTGGATCGATCGTTGGGCACCTGATTTCGAGGCTTCCCGCAAGCTGTGCAAAGAACATGCAAGCAAGGCCCTTGAGCTGAATCCCGGGCTGGGCCAGGCTCAGGTGGTTTACGCAGAGTATCTGATTTTCAATCGTGAATACGCTAAGGCCGAAGCCCACCTGAAGCGAGCACTCGAAATCAATCCAAACGATTCCGAGGCCATCGCCGTCGCGGCGATCAACCTGAGCTGCCAGGGAAAGTTCGAAGCCGCCCTGGAACAGGCCAGGCTTGCGCTCCGACTCGATCCTTATCACACCTGGGCGCGATGGATCCTGGCCGAATCGCAATTTTTCTGCGGCCTCGACGAGGAAGTACTGGACACCGTTGCCGAAACCGGAAACCCGCCGGGCTTCATCCAGATCTACAAGATCGCGGCGAATATCAGACTCGGCCGCATGGACATGGCGCGCGATACGCTGAAAAGCTTCCTGCAGCATTGCCGCGAAAGCATGGCATCCATGCCCCGAACCATCGACGAGTGGCTGGCTTACTCCTGCGACAACGCGCCATTCGCCGATCCCGCGAACAACCAGGAAATCATCGATTATCTGATACAGGCGGGACTCGAAGAGGAAATGGCGACCGCGCAGAAAAGCGCTGATACCAAGACTTTGCCATCGATACTGGTGCTTCCATTCAGCAACCTGTCCGGCGACCCCGAGCAGGACTATTTCAGCGACGGCATCACCGACAGCATTATCGTCAGCCTGAGCGGTTTCGACGGCCTCAATGTCAAGTCCCGCCATACCAGTAACGCGTATCGCGACAGCCCCCAAAGCATCGACGAAATCGGCGCCGAACTCGGCGTGCACTATGTCGTCGAGGGCAGCGTGCGCAAGTTCGGCGACAACGTACGCATCACCGTGCAGCTCGACGATACCGGCAGCGGTGACCAGGTCTGGGGCAAACGCTTCGAATCCGAACTGGAAAACCTGTTTTCCATCGAGGAGGAACTGGTGCAAACCGTTGCCGGCAGCATTAGCGGTCGCATCGGCAAGGAGTTGAAACGGGCATCGCTGCATAAGCCGGCAAAGGATTTAAAAAGTTACGACTATTTGCAGCGCGGCATCTACCACCTGGAGAAATATAATCGCGAGGACAGTTTAATCGCGCAGCGGCAGTTTCAAAAATGTCTCGAACATGACCCGGATAATGCCGAAGCGCACGCCTACCTGGGGGGGTTCTATAGCACCGACATCTACGAAAACTGGTCACCGGAGCGGGAAGAATCGAAACGCCTGATGTTGATCCATGCCGAAAAGGCGACTGAACTGGAACCCGACAACGCCCGTGCCCACGCGTATCTCGCCGAGGCATTAATGATGCATCACGAATTCGAACGCGCGGAAGTCCATGTCGATCGCGCCATCGAGCTGAATCCGGCTTTGCCGGACGGTTACGCGATCAAGGGTTTCGTGATGGGATCGACCCGACGTTATGCCGAAGCAATCGAAAACGCCGAAGTCAGTCTCAAGATCGACCCGCATCATTCTTACATGGCCTGGAGCGCCGGCGAGGTTTTTCGCGCCTGCGGTCAGTATGAACGCGCGGTCAAAACCTTCCGCTCGATGCCC
>JAASSH010000292.1 GCA_021767985.1 Gammaproteobacteria bacterium
CGGTTTTTTCGCCACCGACCAGTTCCACCAGCGGTAGCAGGTAAACCGGGTTGAACGGGTGACCCACCAGCAGGCGCTCCGGGTGTTGCATCTTCGCCTGCAGGTCGGAAGGCATGATGCCCGAGGTCGACGACGCTATGATGGCGTCGTCGTTCGCGCCGGCTTCGATTTCGGCGTACACCGCCTGCTTGATGTCGAGGCGTTCCGGAACCGATTCGACGATCAGCTCGGCGCCGGCCACGGCTTCGGCAATGGTGTCGCAAAAGGTGACGCTGCCCTCGCTACGGCGCGGAGCGCTGGTCAGTTTAGCGTAGGCATGACGGCTGTTTTTAAGTACCGCCTCGACCTTGTGTTCGGCATCGTCGGCCGGATCGTAGACCGTGACGTCGATACCGTTTTCGATCAGGCGCGCGATCCAGCCCGCGCCGATAACACCACCGCCGATAACCGCGGCCTTGTCGATGAGTTGCATGATGAGCCCCTATTTCGCGACCGGCGCGCGCTTCTGCAGCTGCAGTTTCTCGCGCACTTCGGCTGGCGTCATCAGCGTGGCGCCCATGTTGGTAACGATAGTCGCGGCTTTTTCGACCAGCTGCGCATTGGTGGCGAGCTCGCCTTTTTTAAGCCACAGGTTGTCTTCCAGGCCGACGCGAACGTTACCGCCGGCGAGTACCGCGGCCGCGGCGAAAGGCATTTCGTTACGGCCGATGGAAAACGCCGAAAAGGTCCAGCCGGCGGGCGTGTTGTTAACCATCGACATGAAAGTATTGAGGTCGTCCGGCGCTCCCCAGGGAATGCCCATGCACATCTGGATCATGACCGGGTCCTGGATGATGCCTTCTTCGACCAACTGCTTGGCGAACCACAGGTGGCCGGTTTCGAAAACCTCGATTTCCGGGCGCACTCCGAGATCGGTCATCATCTGGCCCATCGCGCGCAGCATGCCGGGAGTGTTGGTCATGACGTAGTCGGCCTCGGCGAAGTTCATCGTGCCGCAGTCGAGGGTGCAGATTTCGGGCAAGCACTCGGCCACGTGCGCGACGCGCTCGGTGGCGCCGGCCATGTCGGTGCCGGCCTCGTTCAGCGGTAACGGGTTTTCGACGTCGCCGAAAACCAGGTCTCCCCCCATGCCGGCGGTGAAGTTGAGCACCACGTCGGTATCGGAATCGCGGATGCGCTCGGCAACCTCGCGGTAGAGTTCGACCCGGCGGCTGGGCTTGCCGGTATCGGGCTCGCGCACGTGGCAATGGACCACGGCGGCACCGGCCCGGGCGGCGTCGAGCGCGCTGGCGGCAATTTGCTCGGGCGAGCGCGGCACGTGGGGCGAACGATCCTGGGTTCCGCCCGATCCGGTCACCGCGCAGGTGATGAATGGATTCATGTTGGCTGTTAAAGGCATAGCGCACCTCCGGTAGTGGAAGGCGAATGATGTCACGGATTTTTTTGACGTGATTGCGTTTTATCGCAATATATTTGACAATTTGCGCAATGAATCTATTCAGGCCAACCGACGAAAAGCTGCGTATCACGCTACTGGTGCTGCCGGATTCCTCGATGATGTCGCTCGCGTCGGCGCTCGATACGATGCGCGCCGCTAATCGTATCGCCGGCCGGGACCTGTTCGACTGGCAAATCGCGACCTTGAACGGCAAGACCGCGCGCCTGACCTGTGACCTGTTGATCGAGCCGGATATCTTGCTGGACGCGGATTCCGGCGGGGATGTGCTGATCGTAATCGCGAGCTTCAACCAGCAGTATCATGCGGGACCCGCGCATCTGAGGCTGATCAAGCGCGTGGCGCGCAATTTTTCCGCGGTTGGCGGCATCGAGGCCGGCAGCTGGATCCTGGCGCGCGCCGGGTTACTGCAAAACAAATCCGCGACCACGCACTGGGAAGACCTCGAGGAATTCGGCACCCATTTCCCGGGTATCGATCTGAAATCCGATCGCTTCGTCATCGACGGCAAGGTGTTTACCACCGGCGGCGCGTCGCCGACCTTCGACTTCATGCTTTACCTGATTCGCATGCGCTACGGTTATCCGCTGGCGATCGAGGTATCGAGCGCATTCATTTACGACGGGGTGCACAGCGCCACCGACACCCAGCCGCTGGTTTCGCTCGGCATGCTGGAAAATAGCGAACCCCGGGTAGCCGCCGCGATCCACGTGATGGAACAGCATATCGACGAACCCGTCGCGGTGGTGCAGATAGCGCGACAGGTGAAAATATCGGTGCGCATGCTCGAGTACCTGTTTCGTCGAACCCTGGATATGTCACCGGCGGCCTACTACCGACGCCTGCGCCTGCAGACCGCGCGCCGCATGGTCGTGGATACCCGGCTCAGGCTCCAGGAGATCGCGATTCGTACCGGCTTCAATTCGCTGTCATCCTTTTCCCGCCTGTTCAAAAACTATTACCAGCAATCGCCCGGAGAATGCCGTAAGCAGGCGCAGACGATTGGCTAGCGGGTTCGCATAAAAAAACCCCCACGATTTTTGTGGGGGCAGGTCTTGCGACCAAGGTGAGTCGGTGCTGTCTTCGACTCAAACGGGGAGATTTGGCGGTAGCCGTCGAGGCTACCGCCTTTAATCCGGCGCCTAATCGTCTTCCTCTTCGATTTCCCATTCTTCGGCGAGGTAGGGCGAACCCGCGGTGCCGCTGCCGCTGCTAAGCCTGAAGCCGATTTCCATCACGTCGCGCGGACCGTTGGTCGCGTTCGTGTCGTCGTCGACCTGCATCAGGAAATCATCGATCCCCTCTAGCGTGGTGTCGCATACCGCGTCGCCCGAGATGACCATGTCGCCGAGCTCGAGTTCGGTGCAGGCGTCGGCCCTCGATACCAGGCCCATGACGGTCAGCGTAGACGGGTCAATCGAGATATTGACACCGCCCAAGTCAACCTCGGCGCGGACCTCGTGGCGATCGCCGCTGCTCAGACCATCTTCCTTGATGCGAAGTGCCATCATAGAAGTCGGACCGGTGCGTATACCCCTGACCTCGATTTCCTCTCCGGAGAGATTGTCTATCGAGAGCGGGTCGCCGTTCGATGCCTCACCTTCGAAGGCGTTGGTACAATCGTGTACCTCGACGTCGATCTTGCCAGCGATAAGCGTGAACTCGCAGTTGACAACCGAAACGCCTCCAGCGATCGATTCGATCCGAACGCGGTTGCCGCGGCCCTTGACCTCGTCGGCACGCATGTAATCCACGGGTGTGGCGTTGATCATATGACCTTCGGCCTCGACACGCGAGCCCTGGGCCAGGCTGCCGAAGTCGATGAGACCGTCCATCCAGTCGGCAGTACCTGAGTCGACACAGACGCCGTCGACTTTAAAATCGGCCGCGGGCGGGCAGTCGGTCGGAATCATGTCAACTGCACCTTCGATCTCTACCTCATAACCCTCGGCCTGATCGAAAAAGTCATCCTCGAGCTGGACCCCGTCACCGGTCAGGTTACAACTGAGCGGATTTCCGGAGCAGTTGTCGAAGTGAACCTCGACGTAGTCGTTGGGCGCAATTAGCGGAGCACCGGTATATCCGTTGAAGGTGATACCTCTCACCACGAACGAGTTGCTGCCAGGATCAACGCTATCGACGAATCCCTTGATTTCGTCAATGCCGTCACCACCGGCGCCAGGATCGTCGTCCAGTTTGATGAAAGTCGCTTCGATGGTGGTGTCGTCGAGCCAGACGCCCGAGACTTCGTAGCGGGTGGCGTCAGATAGCGGGTCGGGGCTACCCGGCGCGATGTTGTTGGTGTTCGGCGTTTGCAGGATCGTGATACCGAGAATCTGGCCACCCTGGGCCGCGCCTTCGACCTCGGCCTCGTATTCGACTTCAGTCGCGGTGCCGGTGACGCCATCGTCGTTGCGCCGACCGCGGACGTTGACCATCTGACCGACCTGGTAAACCAGGTTGGCGGCTACATCGTCGCCGGACGGATTGTCGTCGTCGCTCGAATAGTTGCCGCTGGACGGCAATTCGTACTTGACGCCATTGACATGGATACTGCCGAGCTGGGTTATCACTCCGCGCGCGACCACGTCGGTCGAACCGCTCGATGTGCTGCCGCTGCTGCTGCCGCCGCCGCTGCCGCCGCAGGCGACGAGCAACGTGACCAATCCTGTTGCGAACAGGC
>JAASSH010000293.1 GCA_021767985.1 Gammaproteobacteria bacterium
GGTTATCTAGATTCATTCTTGGCACAATAGACATCCAATATGGCTCAATCCCAAGCAATCAAGCCTCGTATCACGGCCAGTGATCGGCTCGGCTTCACTTTGTTCCTGGCACTCTCGCTGCACGCTATAGTCGTGCTGGGGGTTGGATTTAAGCCCGGAGATCACAGTAACGTGGAGCCCCTGCCCAGCCTCGACATCATTCTGGCCAATTCGAAAACCCTCGCCGAGGTCGAGAATCCGGACTTTCTGGCCCAGGATAACCAGGCCGGCGGCGGCAATGCCGATGACAAGGCCCGACCCAGCGCACCGGTATCGGCCGCAACCCCGATCGATCAAAGAGGTCTCGCGGAACGCGACCAGCCCGAGCTGCGCAAGCAGCAACTGGCCATCAGCAACCTTTACTACCTGACCCAGAGCGAATCCGATTCCCAGGTCCGGCAGGAAAAGCAGCAGCGTGCCAGGGATTCGAAAAGCAAGCAGGCCAGCGACGCCGAACAACGCGCAACCAAGATTGCGCGGCTGCAGGCGGAAATCAGGCAAATGACGGTCGATTACGCCAAGCGCCCGAAAACCATCACCCTGACCGCCAGCACGCGTAAAGCGGTAGAGGCGAGCTACCTGGCGACCTGGGTACAGAAGATCGAGCATACCGGTAACCTGAACTATCCGTCGGAAGCCCGAGTCAACAACCTCGACGGCCGGTTACGCATGAGCGTACGCCTGAACGCGGAAGGCGAGGTGCTGGATATGCAGATTACCAGTTCCTCCGGCACCAGCGTGCTGGACGAGGCCGCCAGGCGCATTCTGCGTATGGCCCAGCCATTTGCCCCGTTTTCCGAGGAACTCAAGGAACGCGCCGATCAAATCGTCATCATCAGGACCTGGGACTTCAAAAGCAATCGCTTTAGAACGCAAAGCGGAGTAAGCTAACGCCCTGTAATGACCCAGCAAACAGCCAGTCTCGTCGACAAGTGCCTGATTGCAACCCCGGCAATCAAGGACCCGATTTTCGCCTCCAGCCTGATCTACATGTGCGAACACAGCGAACAGGGCAGCATGGGGCTGGTGGTCAACCACGAAACCTCGCAGGTGCTGGAAGATATCTTTGACCAGCTCGATATCGAGTGTCACGACGAAGTTATTAATAATCAGCCCGTATATATCGGCGGCCCGGTACAGCTCGAGCAGGGTTTCGTACTGCATTCCGACCCCGGCAACTGGCAAAACAGCGTCGAGGTTTCCAGCGGCATCAACCTGACCAGCTCGATCGATATCCTGCAGGCTATCGCGGACGGCAAGGGTCCGGAAGATTATCTCGTTATCCTCGGTTTCTCCGGCTGGGCCTCGGGCCAGCTCGAGTCCGAACTGCAGCAGAATTCCTGGCTGACCTCGGCCTGCAACCCGGATTTGCTGTTTCACGAGAAGCCCGAAGACAAATGGCAAGTCGCCTTCGATTCACTCGGTTTCGATTTAAGCTCGCTTTCCCCCGTCAGCGGTAACGCCTGAACACCCAGCGCATGGCTGAACCGGTCAAGACGGTTATCGGTTTCGATTTCGGTAGCCACTGCATCGGGGTCGCGGTCGGACAGACGCTGACGGGCCAGGCCAGCCCGCTGACGGCGGTAAAAAGCAAGGACTGGAAAGCGATCGAACGTATTCTGCTCGAATGGCAGCCGCAGCTGCTGGTCGTCGGCCTGCCGCTGAACATGATGGGCGAGCAGCAGGCGATGAGTACTCGCGCCGAGCGCTTCTGCCGCCAGCTCGAAGGCAGATTCGGCATCCCGACCCGGCTCGTCGACGAGCGCCTGACCACCCGCGAAGCCTACCAGCTGGCGCTCGAATCCCGACACAAGAAATCGAAACCCGAAATCGACAGCCTGGCCGCCGCGTTAATCACCGAATCCTGGCTGCGCGATTACGCCGAATCCGGGTAGCATCCACAGAAATTTCCAGCGCGCGAGATACCAATTGGGGTTTAAACGCAGATTACAGTGGTCAATCCCGGCGAGGTACTGTATTCGAGAGAGTTTTATGCTATAAAGCGACCGCACAGCACAGCGGAGTTTAAGTGTCCCTACCCTCAGTCGAACCACTGATCGAAAAGCTTGCCCAGGCACTGACTCCCTATTTTTCTTCACCTGATTCCCAACCCATCATCGTCGGCATCGAGACCGGCGGAGCCTGGATCGCCGAGCGCCTGCAGCAGCGCGTTGCTCCCGGGGCGGAACTGGGCAGCCTGAATATCTCCTTTTACCGCGACGACTTTACCCGCAGCGGCCTGCATCCGACGGTCAAACCGTCGAGCCTGCCAACCGATATCGACGACCGAACCATCGTCCTGGTCGACGACGTGCTGCATTCGGGACGCACCGTGCGCGCCGCGATGAACGAGATATTCGATTACGGACGGCCAAAGCAGATTATTCTCGCGATCCTGATCGATCGAGGAGAACGAGAAATTCCGATCCAGGCCGATTTTGTCGGCGCCACCCTGGAGCTCGACTCCGGCAGTCACATAAAGCTCGAAGGGCCGGACCCGCTGCGACTGGTTATCAAGTCACTGGAGAGTCATGCCGGATAACCTCAACTTACAGCTCGACAACAACGGCAGGCTGCGGCACTTTCTCAGCATCGAGGGTTTGAACCAGTCCATTCTGACCGAGATTCTCGATACCGCCGAATCCTTCACCTCGGTTGCCGACCGCACGATCAAGAAGGTTCCGATCCTGCGCGGCATCACCGTCGCCAACCTGTTCTTCGAGTCGAGTACACGCACCCGTTCCACCTTCGAACTCGCCGAACAGCGGCTGTCGGCCGACATATTGAGCCTCAACGTCAGCACCTCGGCCACGGTCAAGGGCGAGTCGCTGCTCGATACGCTGCAAAATCTCGAGGCGATGCAGATCGATATGTTCGTCATACGCCACCAGGACAGCGGCAGCGCGCATTTCTTCGCACAGCATGTGCGCCCCGGGGTCTCGGTGCTCAATGCCGGTGACGGCCAGCACGAACACCCGACCCAGGCAATGCTCGATATGTATACCATCCGCCATTACAAAAAGGACTTCAGCAGTCTCAGAGTGGCGATCGTGGGCGATATCCTGCATTCGCGCGTCGCACGCTCGCAAATCCACGCGCTGAACCTGCTCAACACCGCCGAGATACGCGTCATCGCGCCACGCACGCTGCTGCCGATTGCCACCGAGTCACTCGGCGTCAGCGTCTACGAAGACCTCGAGAGCGGGCTCAAGGATGTCGATGTCGTTATCATGTTGCGCCTGCAAAAGGAGCGCATGCGCGGCGCGTTGCTGCCCAGTGAAAAGGAATACTTCCGCAAGTACGGACTGTCACAGGAACGCCTGAAGCTGGCCCGGCCCGACGCCATCGTCATGCATCCCGGGCCCGCAAACCGTGGCGTCGAAATCGAATCCAGCGTTATGGACGGCAACCAGTCGGTCATCCTGCAGCAGGTAAGCTTCGGTATCTCGGTGCGGATGGCGGTAATGGCGATGATCGTCGGGCAGTCCGGGGGCGACTCGTGAGCCTGCATATCAAGAACGGCATCCTGGTAGCACCCGCCGAATCGACTCAACGCACAGCCGACCTGTACCTGCAGGATGGAAAAATAGTCGGCATCGACCAGGCACCCGCGGGTTTCGAGGCCGCGCAGACGATCGACGCCGGCGGGCATTGGGTAATGCCCGGCCTGGTCGATTGCCAGGCGCGGTTGCGCGACCCGGGACAACCCGAGAAAGCCAATATCGAGAGCGAAACCCTGGCTGCGATCAGGAACGGAATCACCACGCTCTGCCTGCCGCCCGATACCCAGCCCGCGATCGACAATTCCGCCACGGTGGAACTGATTCATCACCGTAACGAAATGTTTGGCCACAAGGCGCACGTCTACCCGATCGGCGCGCTCACGCGTGGCCTGGGCGGGGAGCAACTCAGCAACATGGCGAGCCTGCGCGATAATGGCTGTATCGCATTCAGCAATGCCAAGATTCCGTTAGCCAACAACCTGGTGCAGCGACGCGCGATGGATTACGCCGCGGGTCAGCAGTCCCTGGTCATCATCCAGCCGCTCGATCACGTCCTGCTCGGCAACGGCTGCGCCCACGAAGGTGCGGTTGCAAC
>JAASSH010000294.1 GCA_021767985.1 Gammaproteobacteria bacterium
GTTTCATTCCGAACTGGCGAATCGACGACCTGATGATCAGCTACGCCCCGCAGCACGGCTCGGTCGGGCCGCACGTCGACGAATACGACGTGTTCCTGCTGCAGGCGCTCGGGACACGACGCTGGCAATACAGGGATGCGCGGCTCGAAGACCCGCAACTGATACCTAACCTCGATCTTGCCATCCTCAGCGAGTTCGACCCGGACCAGGATGTCGTGCTGAATCCCGGGGATATGCTTTATCTGCCGCCCGGGATCGCTCATCACGGTATCGCGCTCGAGCGCTGTATGACCTACTCCATCGGTTTTCGCGCGCCCGACGCGGTGGCGACCTTCGAATCCTTTGCACTCGAGCTCGAGCGCCTCGGCGGCAGCGTGCCGCGCTACCGCGATCCCGACCTCGAGCTCGAACGTCACAACGCGGAAATCACCGATACCGAGATTGCCCGCTTCCGGGCATTGACGATCGAGTTGTTCGAGCAGGCTCCAGAACTATGGCGAGACGCGGTCGGCAAGATGCTCTCCGATAGCGCCATCGGCCAGGAGGCCGAAAGCGAACAGCCGGTGTTCGTTTCCGACCTGCTGGCCCGCGACTGGATCCGCCACCCCGAGACCCGGATGTTCTACCATTTATCCAAAGACAATATCCAGGTGTACTACAATGGTCATATGCACGAATTGCCACATACCTCGGAAATTCTGGAATACCTGCGGCAACTGTGTGACCAGCGCGACTGGCCGGCAGCGCTTATCAATCGCTGCGTCGATATCGAGCCGCTCGAAAAGCTGTTGCTCGAACTCGCCTCCAGGGCGGCAATATTACCGATTGATGAATAAGTTTATTTAGTAAATTCAAATACATATGGAAGATAGTTCAAGCATAGTATTAAATGGGAGGCTGGATTGCAGAGAGGCTGCGAAAACCCTGATCCTGGGCTCGGTGGGGCGCGTCTACATCGCTTCCCAGCATCTCGAACCGGAAATTTACAACGACGCCGAAATCCATCAACATCTGTCGCAGCTCGCCACCACTAATCGCAACACCGATATCCGCATTATTACTCACGATACCCGTGTGGCGGCGAATCAGGGGCACTACCTGATTCACCTGGCACAAAAACTGCCCAGCTTTGCACAAATTCGCACTACGGTGACGCCGGCGCATCGTAATTTCAGGGAGAGCTGGTTGATTGCCGACGACGGCGCCTACATGCGCATTCGCAACCCCGAACGCTACGAGGGCTATTACGAGATCGACAACAAGCTCGAATGCCGATCATACTACGACGATTTCATGGAAATGTGGGAAGCCTGCGTACCGGACCAGAATAGCCGGCGCCTCAGCCTTTAAACCTCGGCTCGGCACGTCCGCGAAAGCCGCTGTCCTCGATTACCAGCAAGCGGCCGGGTAATTCACCCGTCGGCACGGCGCCGTGCACCTCGTCCCCGACGGTGGTAACAAATATCCGATCGAGCACGGCGCCGCCGAACATGACGCTGCTGACCACCTGACCAGGAATCTCCAGGCGCGTATCGACCCGACCATCGGGCGCAATCCGCAGCAGGCATTCGCTATCCCATTGCGCGCTCCAGATGAAACCTTCCGCGTCGACCGTGGCCCCGTCGGGATTACAATCTTCGAGCAGGACCCGGCCGTTGCGTGGCGCCTGGCCGGGTCCGTAGTCGAACACTTCGATGACTCCTGCGTCACGCCCGGTAACATAGAGTAAATCGCCGGCGTCATCGAAACAGGGCCCGTTAAAGCAGTCGAATCCATCCAGTATCTCCTCCACCTCGAGCTGTGGTGACAGGCGAAACATCGGGCAATTCTCGCTTTGCCGGTAATCGATATTCATGCCGCCCGCAACGAACGAACCAAAAGGGTCGACCTTGCCGTCGTTAAGACGCAGACCTTCGCGCCCGGCCAGCGGTATCGCAATGGTTTCGACCGCGCCGGTTTGCGGCTCGAACGCATAAAAACCCTGGTCCATTGCCAGTATCAGTCCGCCGCGCTCGCGCACCGCGATGCTACCGACCTGCCTTCCCGGCAAGTCCCACGACACCGTGCGAGCACTGGCGTTATCGTAGCGAAAGAGCCTGGGCGCATAGCTATCGACCCAGTAAAGCGCCTGCTCCGCAACGTCCCACAGCGGTCCCTCACCGAGATGGCACTGGTGATCGTTCAGCTCAGAAATTCTCATGTCGATTCGGTGTCAGCGATTGCTTGCGACAAATCGTTGCCGAGTGTCGCCGCGAACGCCAGCACTTCGTCTAAATCGGAAGTGCGACGCATCGGCGGCAGGCTGGCCAGCATACCGCGGCCGTAAGCCCTGGAGTTCAGGCGATTGTCGCACAGCGCGACGATACCCGAGTCGCCGACGTCGCGTATCAGGCGCCCTACTCCCTGGCGCAGGCTAATCGTGGCCTCCGGAATCTGCACTTCGACGAAGGCGTTGCCGCCCTGCTGGTTAACCCGTTGCAGGCGTTTACGATACACCGGGTCCTGAGGCGATTTGAACGGCAGTTTGTCGATGATCACGCAGCGCAGCTGGTCGCCCTTGACGTCTACGCCTTCCCAGAAGCTACTGGTTCCGAGCAGTATCGGATTGTCGGACCGGACGAATTGATGCAGCAATTCGTTGCGCTGCAGCTCGCCCTGCACCAGCAACGGGTAGTCGAGATGCGCGCGCAAAAACTCGGCGCACCAGCTCAGCATGCGATAACTGGTGAACAGGATAAAGCAATGCCCTTCGGTCGCAGCGATGAGTCGGCGGCAGAGTTCGCCGAACAGCAACGGGTAGCGTTCGTCGGATGGATCCGGTAACTGCGTCGGCAGGTAAAGCAGCGCCTGATTTTCGTAATCGAAGGGGCTGTCGAAGCTGGCGCAATCAATCCCGTCGAGCCCGAGGCGATCGCAGTAATAGCTAAACGATTGCTGCGAACTGAGTGTGGCCGAGGTAAAAAACACCGATCTGAAATCCGCCAGCTCGAGCTGCTGCTGAAAAGCCTGTGCCACTTCCAGCGGCGACCGGGCCAGTCGAAAGCTGCGCTCGTTCAACTCGTACCAGCTTACCTGGTTTTCGTTCTCTGACAAAAACGCCTGCAGCGCGGCCTGTAGCGCCCGCAGCCGGCGCTGGCACATCCCCAGCTCCTTGCCGCGGCTGACCATGGGCTCCAGTTCGTCATCCAGCGCATCGATGGCCTGCTGCAGGGACGTCACCGCCTGCTGGATCGCGGGTGCGTTCTGGATTCGTTCCCATTCGGCTTTTTGCGGGAATGGGCGCAACGCCAGGCGCAGATCGGCCGCGCATTGCTCCAGCCGATTGCAGCGTTTCCTTAAGGCCTTCGACTCCGCCGCCTCGGCGATCTCGGCTTCGATGATGTCGCGGCACAGCAGATCGATTTGTCGCAAGGTCACCTGCTGTCCATAGAAGTTACCGGCGATGTCGGGTAACTGGTGCGCCTCGTCGAATATCAGCACGTCGGCATCCGGCAGGATTTCACCGAAACCATCCTGCTTTAAAGCCAGGTCCGAGAAGTAGAGATGGTGGTTGATAACCAGGATATCGGCATCCATTGCCTGCTTGCGCGCCTTGAGCACGAAACAGCGATCGATCTCGGGGCACTCGCCGCTCAGGCAGTTATCGGCATTCGACGTGGCGTAGTACCACAGGCTGTCGTTTTCCGGAATTCCGGCAAATTCGCCGATATCGCCGCTCTCGGTATGCTCGGACCAGGCCGCCAGCGCGCTAAAAATCGACGCCATTTCGCGGCTCTTGAAACGATCCTCGGCACGATAGCGCTGCAAACGATGCGGGCAACAATAGTTGCTGCGCCCTTTCAATAGCGCGACCTTCTTGTCGCTGACGATCGCCCGGCGAATTAGCGGAATGTCTTTTTCGAACAGCTGGTCCTGCAGGTTGCGGGTGCCGGTCGATATCACCACCCTGGCGTCACTCAGAAAAGCCGGTACCAGGTAGGCAAAGGATTTGCCGATACCGGTGCTGGCCTCGATCACTCGCGACTCACCCAGCCCGATCGCCTCGTCGATCAGTTCAGCCATGCCGAGTTGACTGGTCCGCGGTTCGAAATCGTCGATATAGTCGCCTATAACGCCGCCAGTACCGAGCACCACCGA
>JAASSH010000295.1 GCA_021767985.1 Gammaproteobacteria bacterium
CTCATCGGCATGCGGCTGGTCGCCAGCGGCGACGAGTTTGCGGTGCTTGAAATGCGCGGTGGAACCCACCTGGTGCTGACTTCGGACCCCGATTCAAACCTGGTCAAAGGCAGTTTCGACCTGATGGTCGACGATCTCGACGCCACCCACGCGCACTATAGCGAACTCGGACTCGAGCCAGGCGATATCGAACGTGGGCAGATTCACGATTGTTTCGAGCTCAGGGAACCGGGTGGCAGCCTGATTACGTTCAATTCAAGCCACGTCAGCAACCTGCCGGTTTGATTTCGTGACGGGTCTAGAGCGCTACGAACGAGCGGCGCTCACGAGTCTCCAACAACGGTATCGCTTTTTCCAGCACGAATTCCTTGAAATGGGCGGTCTGCTGGTGCGCCTCGAGGCCACTCGCATCATGATACATCTCGTAAATGAAAAACTGGCGCGGATCGTCGGGGTCGACATGCGCGGTATAGTTGATCACGCCCGGCTCCTGCCGCGACGCCTCGCCGAGTGTCTGCAGAATTTCCTTTACTTCTGATTCATGGCCCGGTTTCGCGATCCAGGTGACCGCCAGAACAAATGACATTGCTATCTCCTCCGGTTAAACGATTCTGTCGAATGCGAATGCGGCAAGCATAATCCAGATCGGAACATTATTCCTCCCTGCAAGGAGAGAAATCAAAGCTTGTGCCGTTGCCGCCCTCTCTACTGGTTACATCCGCGATAATCCGCTGTAAGATGCCAGCCAGAACGGTCCCCGCCTGTCCCGGCGGGACCTGGGGGTAAAGAAATGGCGTGGCAAAACCGGATTCTGCGAGTCGACCTGAGCTCGAGCAACTGTAGCATCGAGCCGCTGAATCGCGCCTGGGCGCAGGAATACCTCGGCCAGCGCGGCCTCGGTAGCAAGTACTTCGCCGAGGAAGTCGATCCGGCGGTGGATCCGCTGGCACCCGAAAACAAGCTGATCATCGCCACCGGCCCGTTGACCGCCACCAACGCACCCACCGGCGGGCGTTCATCCGCGGTGACCAAGGGTGCCTTGACCGGCGCCATTGCGGCCTCGAATACCGGCGGCATGTTTGGTGCCGAGTTGAAACAGGCCGGCTACGACCTGTTGATTATCGAAGGCAGGGCGCCGGCGCCGGTCTACCTGTGGATCCGTGATGACCAGGTCGAAATACGTCCCGCCGACCAGCTATGGGGGCGCAGCGTCTGGGAGACCGAACCCTGGTTGCGTCGTGAACTGGCGGAACCGCAGGCAAAGATCGCAAGTATCGGACGCGCCGGCGAGGTCGGGGTCAGGTTCGCCTGCATCGTCAACGACATGGATCGCGCGTATGGCCGTTCCGGGGTGGGTGCGGTGATGGGCTCCAAACAACTTAAGGCCATCGTGGTGCGCGGCAGTCGAGGCGTTAGCGTGCGAGACCCGGACGGATTTCGCGACGCGGTACGCGCAACCATGGAAGTGCTGCAGCCAAGCCCGGTACGCAAGCGGTTCACTACCCGCGGTACGCACAACATGATGGATGTCACCAACCAGTTCGGCTCCCTGCCCACGCGCAATTGCCGCGACGTGCAGTTTGAAGGCGTCGCCGCGATCAACGCCGACGCGATAACGGTTCCGCGCCGCAGCGACGGCAAACCGAGCCTGCAGGGCAACAAGGCCTGTTTCGCCTGTACCATTGGCTGCGGCCGCGTCGCCACCATCGACCCGACTTCGCCGCTGGTCAACGGAACGGACCCCCGGGGCGGCGATCGGTCGCGCTACCAGCTACCCTCCGGCGGGCTCGAGTACGAGAATGCCTTCGCCTTCGGCCCGATGTGCGGTATCGACGACCTGGACACGATCAACTATGTCAACTTTCTGTGCAACGAGCAGGGCATGGATCCGATCTCGCTGGGCGTCACCATCGCCGCGGCGATGGAGCTGTTCGAGGAAGGCGCGCTGACGCCCGCGGATACCGACGGGCTCGAGTTGCGTTTCGGCAACGCCGCGGCGCTCGCGCGCGCCGCCGAACTGACCGCCTTTGGTGAAGGCCTCGGCGCCGAAATCGGTCTCGGTTCGGCGCGCCTGTGCGCGAAATACGGGCGACCCGAGCTGTCCATGTCGGTCAAGGGGCAGGAGTTTCCGGGTTACGACCCGCGCGCGATGAAGGGCATGGCGCTGGCCTACGCCACCTCCAATCGAGGCGCCTGCCACATGCGCGCACGGCCGGTAGTAGATGACTTCAACAACGTCAGTACCGAGGGCAAGGCCAGCCTGGTGAAGAACACGCAGGACCTGGTCGGCGCCATAGACAGTTCCGGTATCTGTATATTTACCAATGCCATGTTTCCGCCGGAACACGTCGCCGCGATGGTCGACGCCGCCTGCGAGGGAGACTGGAGCCTGGACAACCTGCTCCTGGTCGGCGAACGAATCTGGAACATGGAGCGCCGCTTCAACCTCGCTGCCGGATTCAGCCAGGCGGACGACAGGTTACCCGACAGAACCGTAACGGAAGGCGCAAAAGCCGGCGCCGCAAAAGGCGATGTCGCCGATCTGTCGCAGATGCTGGGCGAGTACTATCAATTGCGCGGCTGGGACGAGGATGGCGTGCCCCTGCCGGAAACGCTCACGCGTCTCAATCTCTGAGCCACGCCTGTGTCGATCGAAATAAAACTGTTTGGCTTCGGTGATGATGTACCGCCGGCTTTCCACGGCGGCAAGCGGCTCGAGCTCGATATCGACACCCCGACCACGCCCCGAGCGGTGTTACGCGCCGCCGGCATCGAGGACGCGAGCGGCCTGGTGCTGATGAATACGGACCAGGTGATACCGGCCGGACAATGGGACGATGACATCGTCAGCGACCGGGATTGCCTGACCCTGCTGTCTACTTTCGAAGGGGGTTGAGGGCGGTATCAGCCGGCCACGTAACCGCCTCTGCGCGCGTCGGCAATACCCGAAAGCCCGCCCTGCCGCGACCACAATACCGCCTGAACGCCACCGAAATACATCGATGGCCCGTCAAACGGCCTCGGTTCCAGCCCCTGGATCGGAACCACCGGCAGTCCGGGCTCGAAGGCGATGGTTCCCGGCTGCGCCGCCAGTTCCACATGCAACCGCGGATGCGTGACGGCATCCGCCAGGCTCATGTTTCTGCCGGCGAAGTTGGCGAGTACCTGGGCGATCGCGGTGGTGATCCGCGACGCGCCCGGCGAACCCAGGGCAAGCAATGCGCCGTCACTGCGCCGTCGCGCAATGGTCGGAGCCATGTTGGACGCCAGGCGTGTACCGGAGGGCAGACCGCTAACGCCCCTGGTCAATAAATCGATTTCACCGAGCGAATTGTTCAACCAGAAACCGGTATCCTCGACCATCGCCCCCGAGCCGTAACCGGCCGATGCGGTAATCGCGCAGGCCAGCCCATTCGCATCGACCACCGAAACATGACTGGTGGAAGGGGCACTAAGCAAGCTGTGATCGCCGAGATCGGCCAACTCGAGCATGCGTTCGACCTCCTGCGGCAGCGCCTGGTGCGCACCGTCAAGCCGACTGGCTCTGAAACCCAGGATGGAACGCTGCGTGGTCACCATGTTCTCGACTTCCCGCTGCAGGCTGTCCGTGGGCCCCAGACGATCGAGCAGCAACAGCATGGCCGCCAGGCAGGAACCGCCGACTGCCGGCGGCGGATTGGTGGCAACCTCCCAGTCCCCAATCTGCGCGCGCACCGGCTCTCTTACCACCGCCTCATAGGCCTGTAGATCCTCGATACCGAGCAAGCCACCGTTTTCACGCACGCCGCGCGCGATGCGTTGACCCAACTCACCACCGTAAAGCGAGCCCGCATCGCTGGCGATCGACCTCAGGCTGTCGGCGAGGCCGGGAATGCGCACGATATCGCCCTGCGCCAGCGGACTTCCATCGTCATGGTGCAGAACGCGGTAGCTGTCCGGGTGCCAGGAATAGATCGCGGCGTGGGTAAAACCGAGATATTCCGCCGCGCCACCGGTCAGCGGGAAGCCTCGCTCGACCCAGTCGATTGCCGGTTCGACCAGTGAATTCCAGGGCAATCGCCCATACTGCTGCGACGCGTGCGCCAATCCCGCAAATCCGCCCGGTGTCGCAATCGTGCCGTAACC
>JAASSH010000296.1 GCA_021767985.1 Gammaproteobacteria bacterium
CGCGCTCACCGGCTACTACAGCCCCGCGGTGCTCAAACTGTTGCGGGGAATGACCGCTGCCGGCAAGCCGCTGCCCGCATCGATCAGTCACAGGGTTCTGCGCCTGCCGCAGAAAAAACACGAGAGCAAGCAGTGCCGCATCCGCAAGGCGCTGATGAAACAGGATCAACGCCTGCGGCGCACGCTGGCATTCTCAGGAAGGTTCGAATAATGAAGACAAAATCTAGGCCCGCGAGGGAAACACAAATTCGAGCCCGGTCGGTAAACGTCCGGGAGTGGGTAAAACCGCAGTTTCCAAAATTGCTCCTGCTGGCTTTGTTGGTCACGATGATTGCAGTGCCGAGGGTGCAGGCCGCCGAGCTCGACTGCCTGGTCAAGCCGGAAATGTACGTCGAGCTGAGCAGCCCGGTGGAGTCGGTGCTGGAGGAAATCCTGGTCCAAATCGGCGACACCGTCGAGAAAGGCCAGCCGCTGGCACAGCTGGAGGCCTCGGTGGAAAAAGCCAAGGTAAGGCTCGCGAATTTGCAGGCGAAGTCGTCGAGCGACGTCCAGAACCGTCGCGAGCAGCTCAGGTACGCCAAACAGTACTACAAGCGCATGCAGGATTTACTGGCGCAAAATTCGGTGTCGCAGTATGAAAAGGACAAGGCCGAGACCGAGGTCGCGCTGGCGCGGATCGAGCTCAACAAGGCCAGGGAGAAACAGCGCATCGCACAGGTCAATCTCGAACTCGCGCAATCGCAACTCGCGCTCAGAACCATCAACAGCCCGATCGACGGCATCGTCGTCGACCGTTACGCGATGGTCGGTGAATCGGTGTCGGGCCGCACCATCATGAAGCTCGCCAAGGTCGATCCGCTCAAGGTCGAACTGATCGCCCCGACCGAGTACTTCGGGTTGATCGAGAAAGGCATGGAAGTCGAGATTTACCCGGAGCAGCCGGCTAACCAGGTATTCATGGCGACCGTCACCATCGTCGACCAGTTGATCGATCCTGCCAGCGGCAGCTTTACCGTGCGCATGGAGTTACCGAACCCGGAAGACAAGCTGGTCGGCGGCGTCAACTGCCTGGCGAACTTCGCCTTCGAAACGCCCGAACCGGCAAGCGACGACGTTTACAGCGCGCTCGAATCGTCCAGCACCGGCAACTAGACGGGATATACACCCGTGTTCGCGTGCGCCATTTCACAGTTTCGGCAATTCGACCCCGTTTCCACGCGGTCTCGCCTGTGCCGCTCTGATACCGGCCTATACTCATTAGATGCCCCGAAGTTTCTGCCCGGCGGATTTGCTGCCGCCTGGCAAACCTCGGAACGCGTGCTTTCTATAGTTGAGTGGTCATAGAAGCGTTATGAGTAAATCGTCAAAAGATATCCGGCAGCAGTCGAAGCTGATCCTCGAGGAACTCGAGGAGCGCCGCCTGTTTTCGGGCGGCATCGAGGGGTTGATCGATCCCAGTCTCGATTCCGACGCTAACGCCATCTATCGAGACGTCAACGGCAGTAAAACACAAGCCGAAGAAAGTAATCCTGATACCGCCGCCGAGCAGCAGACTCAGGAGATCGTTTTCGTCGACGCCGGCGTTGACAATTACCAGCAGCTGGTCGACGACTTGCAAAACAACGATGACAGCAGCCGCAATATCGAGGTGGTTGTCCTCGAGCGCGATCAGGACGGGATCGCGGCGATTTCGGAACACCTCGCTGGCCGCGACGATCTCGACGCGATCCACATTATTTCGCACGGTGATGACGGCAGCATCCAGCTTGGCAATACCAGTCTCGATAGCGAAACGTTGCAGGATAACAATCTCAAGATCGCGCTGTGGGCCAACTCGTTTGCCGAGGCCGGCGATATCCTGATCTACGGCTGTAACCTGGCCGAAACCGAGGCCGGGCAGAGCCTGATCAATGACATCAGCAGCCTGACGCTGGCCGACGTCGCCGCGTCGACCGACCTGACCGGACAGGGCGGCGACTGGGACCTCGAGTTTCAAGCCGGCACGATCGAGACCACGATCGCTCTCAGCGACGGGATGCAGGCATCGTTCGAGGGTGCACTCGCGTTGACCGCCGACGGCGGCAACGAGTTGCTCAACGAAACTACAAGCGACCTGCAGAAAAATGTCGACATCGGCCTGTTCGACGACGGCAGCTACGTAGCCGTCTGGGACAGCCTCAACGATGGCAGCGGCGAGGGCACCTACCTGAGGATTTTGAATGCCGATGGTACCGAAAAAGTCACTGAGACGCTGGTCAACCAGACCACGCTGAACGTTCAGGACGACCCGTCAGTGGCGGTCTCATCCAATGGTAACTTCGTGGTCAGCTGGACCAGCACCCAGGGCGGCAGCAAGGACGTATACACGCGCATTTTCGATGCCAACGGAACGGCGCTGACCAATGAAATCTTGGTCAACTCCGGCTATACAACCGGTGAACAGTTCAATTCCGATGTCGCCATCGATAGCAGCGGAAACTTCGTGGTCACTTGGCAAGGTGAGGGCACGGGCGATGCCGATGGTGTCTACGCCCGGCGATTCGATAATCTCGGTAATCCATTGGCCGGCGCCTTCCTGGTCAACGACACGGTAACCGCTACCACCCAGGAAGATCCGGCGATCGCGATGAACGACAGCGGCGCTTTTGTGATCACCTGGACCGACCGCAGCGCCGGCGATGCGCGTATCGCCGCGCAGCAGTTCACCGCCGCCGGCGCCGGCCAGGGCGAATTCGTCGTGCACGCGACCAACGATGCGCAGGAAGAATTGCGGGCCTCGGTGGCGATGGACGATAGCGGCAACTTCGTCGTCGCCTGGGGCCAGGCCAACGCCGACGGTAGCGGATTCGGTATCGAGATGCAGCGCTTCGATTCGAGCGGCAACCGGCTCGAGGCCGACGACGTACAGGTCAATACCACGACTTCGGTCGACCAGGTCGATCCGGCAATTGCTATGCAGGGCGACGGCAGCTTCATCATTAGCTGGACCTCTCTGGACCAGGACGGCGATGCCAAGGGTGTGGTCCTGCAACAGTTCAACGCCGACGGCAGCAAGAACGGCGGCGAGGTCATCGCCAATACCTACACCATTAGCGACCAGCACGTGTCACAAATCACGACCAATGACTCGGGCATGATCGTCGTCGCCTGGGAAGGCGAGGGCGCTACCGATACCTACGGCGTTTGGTCGCAGCGCTACAATTATCCCGCGTCCGCAGCGGAAACCGTTGCAGACGATTTCGGCAGCGGGGACTTCACCGGGAGTTCCGGAACTCAGGCATGGGCGGGCGACTGGATAGAGGTCGACGGCGGCGGCGCGGGGGCCTCCACCGGCAACGTGGTCGTCACCGGCGGTGAAATCCGGATAAGGGGGCTCGGCTCGAGTGTCGCGCGCGAGGTCGATCTTTCGGGCGCCACCTCGGCCAACTTCAGCTTCGATTTTCATACCGGTACCGGCATAGAAGCCTCCGATCCGGATTCGATGGTGGTCGAAGTCTCGGGTGATGGCGGTTCGACCTGGACCACGCTGGAAGATATTAATTACCTGAACGGCGCGAATTCAGGCTCGAAGAGTTACGATATTTCCGCTTTCGCTGCAGTCGACACCCAGATTCGTTTCCGGGCGAACAACGGCTATGGCGGTCCCGACGAATTCTTTTACGTCGATAACGTACAAATCGATTACGTGCCCGGTAATGCCGGCACCGCGATCTGGGCCGAAAGCGGTTCGAGTTTCCCGGAAACATCGGACTTTGACGGCACGACCTTCGGTACTGAGGGCACCGCGTCCAACACCGGCACCTGGCGCGTCATGCAGGGCGCCGAATCGCCGACGCGCGATGAAAAGATCGTCATCGGTGTCGAAGATGGCGCGGGCCGAATCACAGCGACGATGTGGGACGGCAGCAGCTGGGCGGATATCTCGCTGGACGGCAGCACGATCTTCGGCAGCGTGACCCAGTCTTACTGGTGGGGTATGGACGTGCAGTACGAGTCGCAAAGCGGCGACGCACTGATGGCTTGGACCGACGGCAGCAATATCGAATACGCGACCTGGGACGGCACCAACTGGTCCTCGGTCAACACTCTGAGCATCTACAGCGGCGCCACTCCACGACAAATA
>JAASSH010000297.1 GCA_021767985.1 Gammaproteobacteria bacterium
CCCGGGCACTGTTGAAAGAGGCACCGCTACTGCTTCTGGACGAGGCGACCTCGGCACTGGATACCGAGTCGGAACGGTTCATCCAGCATGCGATGGAGCACCTGATGGAAGATCGTACCACCCTGGTTATCGCACATCGCCTGTCGACGATCGAGCATGCCGACCACATCCTGGTCATGGAGCAGGGCAAAATCCTGGAACAGGGCAGTCACGCCGAATTGCTCGAAAACGACGGGGTCTACGCCAAGCTGCACGCGATGCAGTTCCGCGAGGGTGGCGACGACGATATCAGGACCGGTGATGCCAGGCCGAAGATTATTCGCTCGTCGGTGTTAAACAAGTCACTGATGCAAAACTGGGTCAGCCTGTCGTCACAAAAACGGCAGGGCTGGTGGCTCTGGTCGATGAATCCGTTGTCGATTCTGTTGATGCCGTTGTCGGCGATTTATTACCTGCTGAGCGGCCTGCGGCGCCTGGCTTACCGGATTGGTCTGAAACGGTCGCGGCAGCTCCCGGTTACGACCATCGTGGTCGGCAACATTACCCTCGGCGGCAATGGCAAAACCCCGATCGTGGTCGCGCTCTACCAGCTGTTGCGCGACAAGGGTTATCAGCCAGCGATCATTACCCGTGGTTACAAGAGCGGAAACGAGCGCAACGTCCAGATTCTGCACGACGGTATCACCGACCATGCGGCCGGTGACGAAGCCAACATGATGTCGGAGATTTGTCGCTGCCCGATCGGGGTCGGCTCGAACCGGATCGCCGCCGCCACGCAGATTCTGGAGCAATTTCCGGATACCGATATCGTCCTGTCGGATGATGGCCTGCAGCACTATGCACTCAAACGCGACATCGAGATCGCGGTATGCCGCTACCTGTCACTGGGCAACGGCTTGATGCTGCCTGCGGGACCGTTGCGTGAACCACGCGCTCGTTTGCAGCAGGTCGACGTTACCATCGATCGCGACAGTGACCAGGTGATCGAGGCGCTGGGCGAGGTCTGGAACCTGTCGGATCCGGATCGGCGACGTCATATCAGCGAGTTCCAGGGGCGCCAGGTGCACGCACTGGCCGGGATTGGTTTTCCCGAAATCTTTTTTGCCAGCCTGATGCAGATGGGTATCGACGTCATCGAGCATGAATTCCCGGATCATCACGAATTCAGCGCCCAGGATCTGAATCTGAAACCGGAACTGCCGATTCTGGTAACCCACAAGGATGCGGTAAAATTGAAAGGTCTGGCCCGTGAAAGTATCTGGGTGGTACCGCTCAGCATCGAGTTAAGCGATGAGCTGACCGGCCAGATCATGCAACTACTGGAGAGCCGACATCGTGGATAAGCATTTACTGGACATACTGGTCGACCCGGTGACCAAGGGGCCACTGATTTACGACAAGAAGCAACAGGAACTGATCTCGCGCGCGTCGCGCCTGGCCTATCCGATTCGGGATGGTATCCCGGTCATGCTGCCGGAAGAGGCCAGGGAACTGACCAGCGAAGAGGTCGAGGCACTGGATTAGCTCGATGAAACCCGAATTTCGCATTGTAATCCCGGCGCGTTACGCCTCGCAAAGGCTACCGGGCAAGCCTTTGCGAAGGATTTGTGGCAAGCCGATGATCGAATGGGTCTACCTGGCTGCGCGCCAGGCGGAAGCCGCCGAAGTAGTGGTGGCAACCGACGATCAGGGTATCGCCGATGCCGTGACGGCCTTCGGCGGTTCCGCCTGTCTTACCGACAGCGCGCATCGCAGCGGCACCGATCGGATTCTCGAGGTCACGCAAAAACTGGGCTGGAGCGAGGACTGCATAGTAGTGAATCTGCAGGGAGACGAGCCGTTGATGCCGGCGGCCAACATCGTCCAGGTGGCCCAAAATCTCGCCACTCACGACTCCGACATGGCAACCCTGCATAAGCGTATCGATGCCGCCACGGCCCGCGACCCTAACCAGGTCAAGCTGGTGCAGGACAAGAACGGTCATGCCCTGTACTTCAGCCGCTCGATGATCCCCTTCGATCGCGGCGGGGCAGTCGACGATTACCTCGGGCATATCGGCATCTATGCCTACCGGGTCGGCTTTCTCGAAACCTTCAGCAGCCTGCCGCCCTGTGACCTCGAGCTTGCCGAATCACTGGAACAGTTGCGTGCCCTGTGCAACGGTTACGTGATTCACAGCGCCGAGGCGAACGCCAACCCGGGCCCCGGGATCGACACCGAGGAAGACCTGGTGCGAGCGACCGCGATCATGGAGTCTAACCGGGCGTGAAGTACCGCTGGAAGCTCGAGAGTCATCGCACCCTGTTCGAAAAGTATTTCAGGCTGGACGAATACAGTGTTTCCCATGAATTGTTAGGCGGCGGCAACAGCCAGATGTTCACCCGCGAAGTTTTCGAGCGCGGCGTGGTCGTGGCAGTGCTGCCCTACGATCCCCGGCGCGGCAAAGTCGTTTTGATCGAACAGTTCAGGATCGGTGCCATCGAGGATGCCGACGGACCCTGGCTCATAGAAAGTGTCGCCGGGGTTATCGATGCCGGTGAATCAGAGCGGCAGGTTGCGTTACGCGAGTGCGTCGAGGAAGCCGGTTGCAGCATCGAGCGGCTGGAAACTATCAGCAATTATTATGTCAGCCCCGGGGGAACCAGCGAGCACTGCAGCCTGTTCTGCGGTATCGTCGATAGCGAAGGCGTTGGCGGGATTCACGGTTTGCCCCACGAGCACGAGGATATCCGTGTAATGGTAATCGATGCCGAGCAGGCTTATGCCTGGGTGCGCGAGGGCAGGATCAGGTCGTCGGCTACGATCATCGCGCTGCTGTGGCTGGAATTGAACGAAGCCCGGCTGCGCGCCGAGTCAGCTTAAAGCTGTAATCGCAAGCCGGTTCGTGGGTGTTTAATTAGCGGTGAGAATCGTGTCAGTCTGCCGAAGTGGCGATTCTATGGGTGCCTGCTAAACCAGCTTGCGATAAATACCGCCGCGCTTAATATCAACAGCGCCGCGGATAAAACAAGCAACACCTCCGCCATGCTAATGTTGAACGCGATGAGCGGGGTGTAGCCACAGGACGTCTGCACCTCGAACAGCCACGGGAACCACTTGTCCAGCGCGAACCAGGGTGGCATGCCGAGATCCATCTCGCAATCGCCGAAGATCCATCCACGCTCCACCGCGAGCACGCGCCATGAGCGCTCCAGCAGTCCGAGCATGATAACGATGTTAACCCCGTGGAACAGTCGTCTCGCCGGGGCCGAAGCGTTGAAAACCAGGCCCAGTAATCCCAGCAGGACGAAAGCCATGACCCAGATTCGCACGTGGATACAGAGCGTGCAGGGCCACTCGTCGAGCGCGTACTGGTAGTAGAGCGCGGCAGCCTCGAGAAAAATACCGAGACCCACCAGGGCGAGCCAGTAACGGCGCTGACGGCTTAGACTGATTAAGAATTGACCCATAGTAATAATTTGACTCAGTCGACGATCGGCAGTTCGGCGGCAGCGCGTTTGCTCAGAAGCTGCGCGCCCGATTCGGTGATCACGATGTTTTCCTCGTGCACCATCATCTTGTTTTCGCCACAGTCCATGCCGGGCTCGAGCGTTATCACCATGCCGGGTTCCAGCGGGCTGTTATCGCTGGCGGTAATCGAAGGCCACTCGGTAAGCTGCGCGCCCAGCCCGTGACCCATACGGCCGACCTCGTTGCTGGTCGCGCCACCGGCTTCCAGCACCGACCACATCGCCTGCCATACATCGGTGGTGGTGGCGCCCGGCCGGGCCGCTGCCAGTCCGGCATCGGTGCTGCGATAAACGGTTTCGTATGCCTGCCGGGCGTTATCGGACGCGTGTCCGAAAGCATAGTTGCGATCGAAATCGCAGTAATAGCCGTCGAACACGCTGCCGGTATCGATAATCAGGATATCTCCGTCTTCGAGTTTGCGATCGCGGGGGCCCATGATGATATCGCCGTACCCGTCATTGCCCGAGGCCGAGACAATATACGGGACGTGGTCGGCGCCACGCTGTAGCAGGTCGATGCGCAATGCCTGCACGATTTCACGTTCACTCTGCCCGAGCTGTGCGAAACCGGGCAGGGCATTGAAGCCGTCCGACGCGAGTTCGCAG
>JAASSH010000298.1 GCA_021767985.1 Gammaproteobacteria bacterium
CAGCTGGAAGCGCGCCGCCGACAGTGTGCGCTTGATCTCCGAGGGCACTTGCTGCAGATTTTCATTTTCGAGCAGTTCGCGCAGCGCCGCTATCGCTTCCCGCGTTTCGGCGGGAATATCGCGCAGTTGATCGTCGTCGAGCAGGGTCTGCACAGATTTCAGAGTGCGGTTGAGTTCGGCCAGCGTCTGGTTGAGCGAGTTAACTGTTTGTTCCAGCGGTAAATCGTTGGCCTTGTCCAGCAAAGAAACGACCTTGTGTTCGATTTGGCCGAGCCCGCCGGCCACGGTCGGCAAGGTCGTTATACCCTCGAATTCGCCCAGCTCCGCTGGCTCGGCGTCTTCGAAGTACTCGAGTTCGACGATTTGCGCGCCGGTGATCAGATTGCCGCTGACCAGCGTCGCGCGCAGTCCGTTGCGCACGCCTTTCTCGATTATACCTACTAGCAAATCGAGCGACTCCTGCGTATCGGGCAGCGCGAGCCGGGCGGGTTCGATCGAGATCAACACCGGTATCGGCCCCCCGCTGGGCTCACGCTCCTCGCGGATCATAAGCTCGCTGACCTCTTTAAACAGGACCCGCTCGACGCGGCCAACGCGAATGCCACGATATTCGACCGGTGCGCCGGGATGCTCGAGGCCTTTCAACGATTGTCTGAACGAAACCGCGTAGAACAGCCGCTGGGTGTAGGTGACTTCCTGGGCATCGCGGTAGGATGGGAACAGTTCGAATTCGGTCTCGTTTTCGACTGGTTCCCCGGGACCGAGGTGTTCGATCTGGCCGAAAGCTACGCCGCCGCGAACAATCGTATCCAGCGACCCGGTCTGCACCTCGAAACCGGCAGCGCCCGCGCTCAGGCTGATGCCGCTGATATCCCAGAAGCGCACCGAACTGTTAACCAGCGTGTGGTAAGGTGCGTCGATAAAAATCACGTGGCGTAATTTTTCCGTTTCAGGGTCGAAAGACACGTTCTCGACGCGGCCGACCGGAAAGCCGTTATGCAGCACCGTGTCGCCGCTGGAGAGCGATGCCGAGCGCGTGGAAATTAGCACCAGACGCAATCCCGGTGCGTCTATCGGCGTCAATGGAGGCTCCTCGAGCGCCTCGAAACGTTTCGATTTTATCGGCGATTGACCCGGCGACAAGGTGATATAGGCGCCCGACAGTATCGTATCGAGACCCGAGATCGAGCCGTCGCCGACACGCGCGCGCACCACCCAGAACTGCGTATCTTCGTTGAGCAGGGATTCGGCCTGCTTGCGTATCTTGACCACGGCGGTAACGCCTTCGAGGTCCTCGTCGAGCCTGACTTCCTGCAAAACGCCGATTTCGACGTCGCGGAACTTGACCTTGGTCTTGCCTTCTTCGAGCCCGGCCGCGGTCTTGAACGTGATCTCGATTTCCGGCCCCTCGTTCATGTAGTTGTAGACCACCACCCAGGCACCGAGTATCGCCGCGACGATCGGAATTATCCATACCGCGGTGAGCCCCTTGCCCTGTTTGGTCTCAGGTTTCGCTGTCATTATTCTTATCTAGTTGGTCCCACATCAATCGGGGATCGAAATTTTCCGCCGCCACCATTGTGATCAGCACCACTCCGGCGAAACTATAGGCTGCGATTCCCGGTTGAATCACGATCAGCCCGCCGAGATGCACCAGGGCCACCAGGATCGCAACGACGAACACGTCGATCATCGACCACTTGCCGATAAACTCGGCTGCCAGGTAGAGTTTGGTGCGCGGTCGGTGGCCGCGATGCGGCAGGTTGGAAACGCTCCAGACAAGATAATACATGGCCGCGAGTTTCGCCAGCGGCACGATGACGCTGGCGATGAAGATGACGAGCGCAACCGGTATCGAACCAAGCTTGATTAACAGCACCACGCCACCGATGATCGTGCTGATGTCCTCGGTGCCGAGCGCCTCGGTAATCATGATCGGGTAGACATTGGCCGGGATGAACAGGATCGAGGCGGTAATCAGCAGTGACAGCGTGCGCTGCAGGCTGTTGGTGGTGCGCAGGTGCACCGCCGATCCGCAGCGCGGGCATTCGTGTTCCGCAGCCGGGACCAGCTTGCAGCAGGTATGGCAGACTGCCAGGCCCCTCGAAGCCGCGGTATCTGCGGTCGTCATCGGGCCGCCTCCGGGGATTGCGCGTTTTCCAGCGCCTCGATCATTTCCCAGCACTGGTAGCGGTCGAGGGTGGTCATCGCCAGCGTGAAGCAAATCGTGAACGCGGCGTAAGCCCAGAAGGAAATGCCGAGCACGACGGTGGCCATCGCCGCGATTTTGACCAGGCTGACGATGACGCCGATGATAAAAACCTCGACCATGGCCCAGGTCTCGAGTTCGAACAGCAACCTGGTGCTCGCGCTGAGCCACGGCGCCGGCACGCCCATCAACATGGGCACGCTGATCGCGACCAGCAGTAGCAGGATGAAAGCCGGGATCAGCAGAATAAAAGCGGCGACCATGAGCGCAAGCGCATGCATGCCGTAATCCCACAGCGCTCCGGGCGCGGCGCGCAGCGTCATAACGCTTTCGAGACCGCTCGACGCGAACGACAGGAATGGATAACTCAAGGACACCAGCATCAGGATGATTGCCGCTATCGAGAAAGCCAGCACCCGGTTCATCATGTCGTGACGATAACGAGTCAGGAAATGGCCGCAACGCGGGCAGTAAGCGCGTTCGCCGTGCTGTAAATCAGCCACGTCTACCAACAGGTCGCAACCATGGCAGGCAATCAGGTTAGTCATGACGATCGATGATATCCGCTTTGCCGCTAATGTGAAACCAGCAAGCTGTGCATTGCTTGCTCCTCAGCTGAGGCCTGGCATTAACGATATCCAAACGATATACAGAAAATACCCAGGTTGGCATGAAATGACCATTTTATGCCAGATTTAGTACAGTATTTAGGGTCGGGTGTGAAAAATGTTATTTCTAATTGTCGGGAAAGAAAATAGAATAACGGACGGTTCGGAGAGTTGTCGCAGTTCGTGGATCCGGGGCCGACACAAAGTTTTCACCTATTTTCGAGGATAACAATGAAATTCATTGCAAAAATTATTGCGGCACTGTCGCTTGCGGTTTTCACTAACCTGGCCTGGGCCGATGTCGTCTCGGATGCGGGTTCGATACCCGACTACGAGTCCAAGGACGACGATAAAGACTGGTCCGGAATGCTCGGTCTGGCAGCTTTGAACGCACCGGAATACTGGGGTAGCGAAGACGATGAGGGAACCGCCGCACCGGTCATCATCGTAGACTACAAGGACACCGCATACTTCAGAGTCAACCGTGGCGGTTACTGGTTCTGGAAGCCGAACGACTCTCTTCGTGTGGGCGCGTTGGTTAAACTGCGCCCGGCCGCGTGGGAAGACGACGATGACAGTATCGAAGATCTGGGACCGTTACCGGCCGGATTCGACGAGCCCGATGCGCAAGCCGAGCCTGGCCTTAACCTGATGTGGCGAAGTGGCGAGGTTTCGGCCGAGGTGCAAGTGACTTCCGGCGAGGACACCAACGTTGCTGCCAGCTTCGATTATCGGCTGACGGTTTCCGACCAAACCTCCCTGACCTTGCGTGTCGGGGTCGAAGTCCTGGGCGAGGACGAGGTCAAGTACCAGTGGTATGGCGACACCAGCGGTGCGGATGTCGATTCCGCTACCAATACGTCGCTGTCGTTGATCGGCATGACTCGTTTGAACCCTTCCTGGAGCGTTTTCTACGGTGCAACGACCACGTCACTGGATGACGAAATCGACGATAGTATTATCGTCGAGGAAGATACTTACACCGTAGCCTTCGTCGGTGCTGGCTGGCATTTCTAGCTCTTTCCCGCAGTAAAAAGAAAAGGGCCGCAGACGCGGCCCTTTTTTCAAACTGTATTGATCCGTAGGGACTAGTCGACTTTCCACGCTAACGTTAAAGTGCCGTATTCCGAATACTCCTCGGCCTGATCTTCATCTTCGTTAACGTTCAGATCGTTCATCGCGAAGGTGAGTGACCATTCCTTCCAGGAGTAAGCCAGCCCGGCGGTAACCGAAACCCGGTCCTCCTGGTAATCGATCTCTTCGAAGTCATCGTCGTAGGACCTGCTGCC
>JAASSH010000299.1 GCA_021767985.1 Gammaproteobacteria bacterium
ACCCGTTTCGGTGGCGCCGGCTGCTGCAGTGGCGCGGGTACCCACCACGGATCCAGCGCGCTCGCCGCCGACATAGCCTCGAGCCCGAGCCTGAGATCGTCGATGCTGCGCGCCATGGGGCCCGAGACCGCGGTCAACTGTGCGCCTATGTGGCGATCGGGCAGCGACCGGTTCACCGCCGGCACCCTTCCGAAACTGGGCCTTATTCCATGCAGCCCACAGGCATACGCGGGATAGCGAATCGAGCCGGCGATGTCGGTGCCGTGCCCGATGGCGCAGATTCCGGCCGCAACCGATGCCGCGCCGCCGCCCGACGAGCCGCCCGGGGTTAGCCCGGCGTTGCGCGGATTGAGGGTGTGCCCATGGAGCGAATTGCGCGTAAACCAGCGCATCGAGAATGCCGGCGTATTGGTCCGTCCCACGATGATCGCGCCGGCGTCGCGCAGGTTGGTTACCACGGGGCTGTCCTGCTGCGCTACCAGGTCCTGCTGAATGCGAATACCGTTGGTGTTGGCGAAACCCTGCTGGTCGATGTTGACCTTGATCGTAACCGGTACCCCGGCAAGTATGCCGGGATTCTCGCCGGCGGCGATTTGTTCATCGACCGCGGCCGCCGCGGCGAGCGCCTGCTCGGGCATCTGCTGCACCACGGCGTTGATTTTGGGGTTGACGACCTGCAGTCGCTGCAGGCTGTGTTCGGTCACTTCGGTTGCCGAGATATCGCGGTTTGCGACCCGGGTTGCGATTTCGGATGCGCCGAGGCGCCACAGTTCAGTCATCGGTGGTTCCCGGCTCAGCGCCTTACCTGGCAGGTAATTTCGACCTTACTGCCGCCGAACAGGCGTTTCGATTCGACCGTGGTGCGCGCCGGGTAAGCCTTGTTGTCGAAGAATTCGCGGTAGGCGGCATCCATGGCGTCGAAATCATCGAGATCCGCCAGGTGGACCTCGACCTTGACGATACGATCGCGCGCCAGCTCGAGTTCATCGAGAATGTCACCGATGGTGGCGAGCACCGCGCGGGTTTCGGCGGCCGCGTCGCCCAGTACTTCGAGCCCGGCCGGAAAGTCGGCCGCGACCAGGCCTGACAGAAAGGCGTACTGGTCGTCCAGCACCACCTGGCTGAACGGCGCCTCCGATTCGGGAACGGCGCGGGGCTGGATTCGAGTTAAAATGGCAGGCCCGGTGCTAGACGACGAGGTTGGCACCGATGATCAGCAAAACGCATAACACGCCGAAGGCAATGAAGGTGATAATCATGTGCTTGGTCGTGGTTTTGTCGTCCTGGTTCGGATTCATGTTTTGTTCCCCCTCGGATATCTAATCAAGTACTATATAGTGCCGAAGCCGAACACAAAATGCCACCGTGTATGATTGATAATAACTACGCCACGCTCGCGCTCGCAAACCCCGTTGCTCAGGTTCTGCAAATCACGCTGAATCGTCCCGAGTTTGCGAATGCCTTCAATACCCAGATGGCGACCGACCTGATGCATTGTTTCGAAGCGCTGGCCATGGACGCGGGCGATACCCGCTGTATTGTCCTGACCGGCGCCGGCGACCGCGCATTTTGCGCCGGCGGCGATCTGAAGGAACGCGACGGTATGAGCAACGAGGCCTGGACCGCGCAGCACCTGGTCTACGAGCGCATGATCCGTGCCGTCATCGATTGCCCGGTGCCGCTCATCGCCGCCGTCAATGGTGCCGCTTTCGGCGGTGGTTGCGAGCTTGCGGCCGGCGCGGATTTTATCTACGCCGCGGACAGCGCGCGTTTCGCGATGACCGAGACCAGCCTCGGCATTATTCCCGGCGCCGGCGGCACGCAAACGTTGGCGCGCGCGCTCGGCGAACGCCGCGCCAAGGAGCTGATTCTGTCGGCACGCCGTTTCGATGCCGAACAGGCGCGTCAGTGGGGCCTGGTCAACGAGGTGTTTCCGCAGGCGCAACTGCTCGACGAAGCGCTGCAAGCGGCTGCCCGCATCGCCGCCAATGCGCCGGTCGCGGTGCGCCAGGCCAAGCAGGCAATCCATCGTGGCCTGCAGATGTCGCTGGCCGACGGGCTCGGATTCGAAATCGAAGCCTACAATCGCACGGTGCCGACCGAAGACCGGCGAGAAGGGGTGCGTGCCTTCAACGAGAAACGATCACCAGAATTCAAGGGGAAGTAACAGTCCATGTCGAACGAAGTCATTCTGACCTGCGCCGTCAGCGGCGGCCATAACAACCAGGGCAAGCATCCGAACTACCCGATCACGCCCGAACACATTGCCAACGACTGTATCGATGTCGCCAAAGCGGGCGCCGCGATCGTGCATATCCACGTGCGTGACCCCGAGACGGGCATGCGCTCGGGTGACCCGGCGCTGTTTCGCGAGGTGGTCGAGCGCATCCGGGATTCCGGCAGCGAGGTGCTGATCAACCTGACCACCAGCGAGGGCGCGCGCTTCGCGCCGGGCGAGGAGGATGCCGCGGTCGGCGGGCCCGGGACCACGCTGGTGCAGCCGCTGGAGCGCCTGCATCACGTCGAGGAACTGCGGCCCGATATCTGTACCCTCGATGTCGGTACCTTCAATTTCGGTGAAACCATTTTCGTCAACACGCCGGCGCATTTGCGCATCATGGCGAAGCGCATCCAGGAGCTTGGCGTGAAGCCGGAAATCGAAGTGTTCGAACCGGGGCATATCATGTTCGCCCACAAGCTGATCGAGGAAGGACTGATCGACGGCGCGCCGATGTTCCAGCTTTGCCTCGGCATCCCGCACGCTTCCCCGGCGACGCCGGAGATTCTGAATGTCATGAGAGGCTTGTTACCCGGGAACGCGAACTGGAGCGCTTTCGGTATTTCGCGCATGGAATTTTCAATCGTGGCCCAGGCCGCGAGCCAGGGTGGCAATTGCCGTGTCGGTCTCGAGGATAATCTCTATCTCGACAAGGGCGAGTTTGCGACCAACCTGCAGCTGGTCGAGCGCGCGGTGCGCATCATTCGAGAACTTGGTCGCGAGCTGGCAACGCCGCGGCAAGCGGCCGAACGCCTGGGGATAAAACGTTAGACATGGCAAGGCTGTACCTGATTCGACACGCCCAGTCGGCGAATAATGCAATCTGGGACGGCAGCGACCATACGGCCGGGCGCGAGCCCGATCCCGAAATTACTGAAATTGGCCATCGCCAGGCACAGACGCTTGCCGAACATATGTCCCACCCGCATGCGGAAGTGCGTCAGCATCCTTTTGTACCAGCAGAAGAGTTTCACTTTGGCCTGACCCATGTTTACTGCAGCCTGATGACACGCTCGATTCTGACTGCCGAGTATATTGCCAGCGCCTGTGGTCTCGAGCTGCAGGCACTTTCCGATGTCTTCGAGAAATTCGGCATTTACGATGTCGGCGACGATGGAAACTTGCAGGGCCTGCCGGGTCCCGGCCGGGATTATTTCACGCAGCGATTTCCACGACTTAAGCTGCCGCAGGAGTTTAACGACGATGGCTGGTGGAATCGACCGGTCGAAAACGAGTCCGCGTTTATCGCGCGTATGCAAAAAGTAGTGAACGAATTCAGGCAGCGACTGGATCAAAGCGATGAAACGATTGCGCTGGTGGCGCACGGGGATTTTATCGATCAGTTCGTCAACGAGCTTATGGGCGTGGTAAGACACCAGCCCAACTATGATAATCACTGGGTTGCCAACTGGGCCTTTCACAACACGTCGATTTCGCGCATCGATTTCGTCAACGGCGCGCATAACGTCGTCTACATGAATCGAATCGACCATCTGCCGAACGAGCTGGTGACCTGGTAATGAGTTACGCGCTTACGGCTGATCAGGTCGATCGATATCAACGTGATGGCTTCCTGTTTCCACTGGATATATTCGATAGCAGCCGGGTAGCGGATATCATCGCCGCGCTTGACGAGGCACGCACGGTGGCGCGAGAAAAGGGGCTTGAATCCGAAATCGCCTGGTTACTGCGTGCCAATACGCATTACATTCTGCCTTTTGTGAGCGAGGTGGCCAGGGCGCCGCAGCTGCTCGACCGGGTCGAATCGATCCTGGGCCCGAATATCATGCTGTGGAGTGCCGAGTTTTTTATCAAGGGCGCG
>JAASSH010000300.1 GCA_021767985.1 Gammaproteobacteria bacterium
CCCGTCATTGCGGCGCAGGCCGCAATCCATCCCGCAGTCGACTCCGAAAGTATCCCGGAAAGCCCACGGGCTTTCCGGCCGATACCGAGGCGCCGTGGAATGGATGCCGCGGTCCGACGCATCGGGTCGAGGCCGGCATGACGGGAAGTCAGAGGGAGTGTGCGGCCTCGCACATGTTTTTGAGCTTGGCCATGGCTAGCTCGCGACCGAGCAGGCCGAGGCCGCAGTCGGGGGCCGCGATCAGACGCGACGCGTCGATGTGCTCGAGCGCCTGGAGCAGGCGCTCGCGGGTGGATTCGACGGTTTCGATTTCGCTTCTGGCGATTGCGACCACGCCAAAGATGACCTTGGTCGTGGGCAGGCGCTCGAGCAGGGACAGGTCATTGTGGCGGTGCGCATCCTCGAACGACACCGCGTCGATGCTGGAATACTCGATGGCGTCCGCGATCTGCTGGTAGGAGTCCGGATCCGCCTTGGGATAATCGTCACGGTCGAGCTTGTCCGGGTAGCCGCAGCACATGTGCACAGTACGCTGCACGCGCTTCGGGCAGCCGTGGAAGGCGCGCTCGAGATTTTCGAAGCCGTAGTCGAGCGCCGCCTCGGGCTTGCGCGCGAACAGCGGTTCGTCTATCTGGATATGCACACAGCCGGCGTCGGCCAGCGCCAGCACTTCGACGTTGAGCGCGTCGGCGATATCGGCCCCGAGTTTTTTCGGGTCGTGGTAATAATCGTCGTGATTGGTATCGGAAATCGTCATCGGTCCGGGCATCGTGATCTTGACCGCGCGCTTGCAGTTGGCCTGCGCCTGTCGCCAGTCGGCGACCAGGAACTGGTCGCGCACCGAAACCGGGCCGTTGATGGTCGGTAACGCGGCCTCGTAGGTGCCGCCACGCACTTCTTTTCGGGTCAAATGAACGAAATCGAAGCCCAGCAGGTGACGGCAATGGTAGTGAATATAGTTTTCGCGCGCGATCTCACCGTCGGTCGGGATATCGATGCCGCATTCGATCTGGTCGGCGATCGCCTGCGCCACGCCCCTGGCGATGATATCGGGCGCATCCGGCCCGAGATCGGCCATCGCCTTTTCCCAGGAGGCCGTCGGATCGGCGGTATCGGGTCCGTCGGGATTGTTGAACCAGTCGGGCAGCCTGACGAAATCAGGTTTGGGATAGGCGCCGATGCAGGTGGTTTTCAGTGGCATGTCGCTACCCCCGCATGCGCTCGGCTTTCGGATCGTACATCGCGCTCAGGGAAGCCTTTGCCGGCACGTGGTAGCCGCCGACGTCGATCGAGAAACTGCCCGAATCGAGGTAGTCTTTTGTCACCTCTTCCTCGACCTCGACATAACCCAGCCCAACCGCAGCGCCGAGCGTATGCCCGTAGTCGCCCGAGGTCAGGTGGCCGACGATGACACCATCGCGCAGAATCGGCTCGTGATGGTATAGCACCACGTCCGGATCCTCGAGCAGAAACTGCACCAGGCGCTTGTACATATGGCCACCGGTCTCCTTTTGTTTCAGCACCTCGTCGCGGCCGATAAATGGAATCTTCTTGTCGAAGGCGCAGACGAAACCCATGCCGCATTCGAGCGGCGTATCCTGGTCGGCAACATCGTGGCCGTAATGCACGAATTTCTTTTCGATGCGGCAGGAGTTGAGCGCGTGCATTCCGGCCAGGCTCAAACCGTGGCCCTGGCCTTTTTCCCACAGAAAATCGAAGCCGTGACGCGCCTGGTCGACCGGCACGTAAAGTTCCCAGCCGAGCTCACCGACATAGGATACCCGGCCCGCGTAGGCGCGCGCCATGCCGAGCTCGACCGACTGGAACGAGCCGAACGGGAACGACTCTGTGCTCATGTCGTGGCCCAGCGTTTCGGTCAGCAAATCGCGACTGCCGGGCCCCATCACGCCGAGCATCGCCCAGGCGTTGGTGATATCGCTGACGCAGCAGAATTCGTCTTCGCCGATATGGCTGTTGAGCCAGTGCAGATCCTTGACGGTTTGCGCCGCGCCGCTGATGACCCAGAAGCGGTCCTCGGCCAGGCGGGTCACGGTCAGGTCGGCCTCGATGCCACCGCGCTCGTTGAGCCAGTGGGTATACACCATGCGGCCGGGGTTGACATCGATGTCGGCGCTGGAAACGCGCTGCAGCACCCTGACCGCGTCGCGCCCCTGCACCAGGTACTTGGAAAACGAACTCTGGTCGAACAGCACGACTTTCTCACGCGCGGCGCGATGTTCGGCGGCGCTGTGCTCGAACCAGTTCTGCTTGCCGAAACTGTATTCGTACTTCGGTTCGACGCCCTCGGGCGCGAACCAGTTGGGACGCTCCCAGCCGGCGGCCTCGCCGAAGCAGGCGTTGTGCTCGACCAATCGTTCGTGCAGTGGCGAATGCCGCAGGTTGCGGGCGGTCTCCATCTGCTTGTAGGGATAATGGTTGTCGTACAGCAGACCCAGCGTTTCGGTGACGCGATCCTCGATGTAGCGCTGCGTCGACTGGAACGGGAACATGCGACGGATGTCGTTACCCCACAGGTCCATCGGCGCATGCCCCAGGTGCATCCAGTCGGCCAAAGCGCGGCCGAGGCCGCCCGAGGTCTGGATACCGACCGAGTTGAGCCCACAGGCGACGTAAAAATTCTTCAGCTCGGGCGCCTCGCCCATGTGAAACTGGTCGTCCGGGGTAAAGCTTTCCGGGCCGCAGAAAAAGCTGCGCCAGCCGCACTCCTGCAGCATCGGCACGCGGTACATGGCTTTCTCCAGCACCGGCATGAACTGTTCGTCGAGGTGCCCTTCGAGCTCTTCGAAAGCGAAATCGAGCGGCACACCGTCCTGCCCCCAGGGCACCGCGTTGGGCTCGAAAGCTCCGACCAGCAGGCTGCCGGCGTCTTCGCGGTAATAGGCGCAGTTGTCGTGATCGCGCATTACCGGCAGGTTACCCGGCAGATCATCGAGCTTATCGGTGTGCGCATAGTAGTGTTCGCAGGCATGCAGCGGCACGTTTACGCCCGCCATGCGGCCAATCTCGCGGCCCCACAAGCCGCCACAGTTGACCACGTAGTCGGCCCTGATTTCACCCTGATCGGTAATGACCCCGGTGACGCGGCCATTGGCCTGGCTGATACCGGTAACTCGCACCCCTTCGAGACACAGCGCGCCGCGCCCGCGCGCACCCTTGACGAACGACTGGGTCACGTCAACCGGGCTCGCGGTGCCGTCCTGCGCCACCCAGCTGCCGCCGAGCAGGTCGCCGGTTTCGAGGTAGGGGTAAAGCGCCTTTATCTCCTCCGGGGTAACGATATCCACCTGGGTGACGCCGAATGCGTTGTTCATCGCCGCGACCCGTTTCAACTCCTCGAAGCGCGCCTCGCTGTGCGCGATCGACAGCGAACCCACCTGTTTGAAGCCGGTCGATTGCCCGGTCTCGGCCTCGAGCTCGGTCAGCACCGACATCGAGTACTCGCACAACCGCGCCTGCGATTCGTTGGCGCGCATGGTGCCGACCAGCCCGGCCGCGTGCCAGGTGGTGCCACAACTGAACTGGTTGCGCTCGAGCAGCACGACGTCGCCCCAGCCAAGCTTGGCAAGGTGATAGGCGACGCTGGAACCGATAACGCCGCCGCCGATGACGACGGCGCTCGCACGTTCAGGGACTTCGACTGACATGGCTATTAATCCTCGATTAATGACCCGGGCCACCCCGGATTTATAGCGCCGATAATAAAGCCTGAAACAGGTTTGAGAAAGATCGAATTGGACTCAAACCGCGTTTTTTGTGGTCATAAGCTCGTTTGGATTTAAGATTCGATTCGATCGATGCCAAATTGGGCCAGCAGATCCGCCACCGCAGCGAGCGCGCCCTGGATCTGCTCGCTGCCGAGACGGCCGATGCAACCCATACGGAAGCTGTCGGCGACGGTCAACTTACCCGGGTAAATGACGTATCCCTGGTCCTTGAGGCCATTGTAAAACGCCGCAAAGTCGAACTCGGGGTTGGTCGGCATGTGGAAGGTGATGATGATAGGCGCCTGCAATTCGTCCGGTAGCAGCGTTTTGAAACCCATGTCGCGCATGCCGGCAACCAGCAGCTCGCA
>JAASSH010000036.1 GCA_021767985.1 Gammaproteobacteria bacterium
AGGCCGAGCTATCGGCGGCAAATCGCCAGCTCGGGCAATCGCTGCATGCCCAGGGTAACCTCGACCAGGCCTTCGAGAAGTTCCGCAGCTGCGAGGTCGACGCATCCTTGCTAAGCCAGATGTATAACCTGGGCCTCGATTACGAGCGCAAACGACAGTTCAACAAGGCCGCATCGGTTTTCAAACTCATTCACCAGCACGATGCCAAGTACAATGATGTCGAACAACGGATCCAGCAGAACGAGCAGGCCTCCAATACCGTAGTGCTGGCCGGGCGGGATACTACCGGCCCTGGCCCGACGCTGATTTCCAGCAAGGAGGGCATTCAGAAGCCGAAGCTCGGCCGCTACCAGATTGACGCCGAGATTGGCCGTGGCGCGATGGGAATGGTTTACCTCGGGCACGACGACAAGATTGGCCGCACCGTGGCGATCAAGACTATGATGCTGTCAGACGAATTTGAAGAAGACATGCGCGACGAAGTGCGTACCCGGTTTTTTCGCGAGGCCGAAGCCGCCGGACGTCTCGACCATCCCAATATCGTTACCGTGTACGACGTCGGCGACGAGCAGGATCTCGCCTATATCGCGATGGACTATCTTAAAGGCAAGGATTTAACCGCCTACTGCACGCAGAAAAGCCTGTTACCGGTAAGCGAGGTGTTTGAAATAATTTCGAGCATGGCGCTGGCGCTCGATTACGCGCATAAACAACACGTGGTGCATCGCGATATCAAGCCGGCCAACATTATTTATGACAAGCCCAAACGCGTTGCCAAGATTACCGATTTCGGGGTGGCCTGCCTGACCGATGCCAGTAAAACCAAGACCGGCACGGTGCTTGGCAGTCCCTACTATATGTCGCCCGAGCAGCTCGCGGGCAAAAAGGTCGACGGGCGTGCCGACCTGTTCTCGCTGGGCGTGACGCTGTACCAGATGCTGAGCGGTGAGCTTCCGTTTCAGGGCGAGTCCATCGCCAATCTGATGTACAACATCACCAACGAGAAACACCCGGATATTCGACGCTACCGCTCCGACCTGCCGAACTGTGTCAATAATGTGGTCAACAAGGCGTTACAAAAGGAAGCGCAGGCACGCTACACCAGCGGCAAACAGATGGCGACAGCGATGAAACGCTGCCAGGAACACATAAGGGAGATGGAAGCGGCCTGAACGCTTTAAGTTGCGCTCAGGCTAGCGCCTTGAAACGAGCCAGCGCGCGTTCGCGCGTCGTCTTCAAATCCAGGATGGGTTGCGGATAGTCAACACCAAGCCTTAGCCCGGCCGCCTTTAAAACTTCCGGCGGCGCCTCCCAGGGTTTGTGGCGATAGCGCACCGGCAACCCGGAGAGCTCCGGGCAGTAGCGCAGCAAATACTCGCCCTGCGGGTCGAACTTTTCACTTTGCAGCACCGGGTTGAAAATTCGGAAGTAGGGTGCAGCATCGGCGCCGGAACCGGCGCACCACTGCCAGCTCGCGCTATTACTGGCCAGATCGGCGTCCACCAGGCAATCCCAGAACCAGTCGGCACCGGTGCGCCAGTGAACCAGCATATTCTTGATCAAAAAAGACGCGACAATCATTCTGACCCGGTTGTGCATATAACCGGTTTGCCAGAGTTCGCGCATGCCCGCATCGACGATGGGGAACCCGGTGTCGCCGCGCTGCCAGGCCCCCAGGTCCTGATTGTCGCCAGGCCACTGAAAGTAATCGAACCTGGGATTAAAGTTGCGCTCGGGCAAATGCGGGAAGTGATACAGCAGGTAGTAGGAGAATTCACGCCAGGCCAGTTCGCGCAGGAAATGCCCCGGGCCATCGCCTTCGACATGCATGGCGGCGTTGTCGATACGGTGCCAGGCTTGCTGCGGCGAGAGTTCGCCAAAGTGTAGATGGGGAGACAGCCTGGAAGTCGCCGTTTGTGCCGGAAAGTCGCGGCCCTCCCGATAAATTCCGAGCGCGCCGTCGCAAAAGGATTCGAGACTCCGCTGCGCCGCCCGTTCTCCAATTTCCCAGTCCTGCAGCATTGGACGATGCCAGTCTTGCGCCGGCAGTAGCTCGAGCGCCGCCAGGGATACGCTGTTTACTGCTTCCGACTCGAGGCAGCGCAGCTTCTGCGGCCGACCCAGAGGCTGACGCGGCGGTGGCAATGACAGGCAACCCTTGCGATAGTAGGGCGTGAAAACCCGGTAAGGCGTACCGTCTCCCTTACTGACGGTCCAGGGTTCCCACAGCAGGCTGGCGTTGTAACTGTCGGCCTCGATATTCCGCTCCGCCAGCGCTGACTTGATTTGCGCGTCGCGCTCGATGCGCCAGGGCTCATAGCAGCGATTCCAGTAAACCGCGTCGATCGGTAAAGATTCGACCAGTGTCGCGATGATCGCTCGCGCATCGCCGCGGAAAAATTGCAGCCTGCCCTCGAGCGACCGATCCAGCGCCTGTAGCGAAGTGTTTAACCAGGCACGGCTGGCCGATCCCATTTTCCAGTTGCCGGCGTTGACATCGTCGAGTATATAAATCGGCAACACACGACCCGTAGCGGCGGCGGCGCTCAAGGCCGGATTATCGGCCAGTCGCAGATCCTGACGAAACCAGATCAGGGTTAGGCGTTCGCTGCTCAAGGTTGAATGCCGGATGTCCGAGGCGGTTAGAGCGAATTCAGCAGCATCAACTCGTCGGGATGCGGCTGCATATAGTAAGAACGCTCGATGTACTCGTTCGGATTGTTGCGGAAGTGATGGCGCAACAGCGTGATTGGCACGATTAGCGGCAGTAATCCCAGGCGATACTTTTCGATGGTTTCGGTCAATTCCTGTTTATCGCTCTTATCGAGGTCCCGCTTCAGGTAACCGCGGATGTGCTCGAGCACGTTGACGTGGTTCGATCTTTTCGCGTAAACCTTCAGAATTGCCATCAACCGGCACAGGTAGACCTGCGCATAATCTGCCACGGGCTGATCGTGTGCCGCCGACAGCTCGCGGCCGAGCTTGCGCCCGAGATTCTGGTCGTGGCTATAAAGGATAAGTTTGTGGCGAGCGTGAAAATCGGTCAGCGCCGCCCAGTCGAGCCCGCCTTCAACCATATCCTGCCAGCGTTTGTAGATAAAAACCCGTTTGACGAAGCTTTCACGCAGTACCGGGTCACCCAGGCGGCCTTCTTCCTCGATCGGCAACTGTGGAAAGTTCCGCATCATGGTTTCGGTATACAGCCCGGTGCCGATACGCTGAGGTTGGTCGCCCTGATAAACCCTGACCCGCTCCATGCCGCAGCTGGGCGAATCCTTCTTGACGACATAACCATAGATTTGATGGTGCCAGGACCGCTGATCGTGTGCGCTCTGGATGAGCGCATCGGTAACGTTCAATTCGGCGTTCTTGTTGCCTATGGCCTGGGTGCGGCCGTCGAGGTCGACCAGTCGAATGGTTTCACGCGGCACCCCGAGGCCGATCGCCATTTCGGGGCAAAAGGGTCGAAAGCCGAAGTATTGACCCAGGGTGTCGAGAAGATAACGATTCTGCTTGTGGCCACCATCGAAGCGTACCTTCTCGCCAATCAGGCAGCTGCTGACCCCGATTGGAATCTTTTCCGTTGTGCTAGTCCCGGCCACGTGGACAGGAACCTATCAGGTGTCGCGGTTCAGGCATAGTTGCGCCGAATCAGCGGATTCAGCATTCGGCTAAACAGACCGGTAAACTGGACCGGGCCCTCGGTTACCGCAAGGCAGATGCATTCGCGGTCCTGGGTAGCCACCGGGGTGTGCTGGTCTTCTGTGCCCCTGACCATGAAGTCTCCTTCACGGTAAACCCCCGCCTCATCGGAAAAGCTGCCCTCGAGGATGACGGTATACTCGTCACCGAGATGAGTGTGGGTGGTAGCTGACCCGCCGGGCTTGATCTTCAACAATTCAACCTTGGCGCCGTTGCTGTCACGACATAATTCGACGCTCTGGATATCGGAGGATACGCGTTTCCACGGCAAATCGTCGTAGCCGCGGTCGATAAACTGATGCAGACAACGCGGTATCGATGAATCCGTGCTGAGCGGACGCTGCTCCGGAAGATCATCGGCAGTCAGCGAATCGAGACTGTCGAGCAGTCGATTTTTCAGTTCGTCCGACGCGCTTGCTGGTTTCAGCTGCTGCATCAGTTCGCTGCCAACGCGGTTCAGGCGTGCCAGCTTCTGGGCACAGGACTCACAGTGCTCGAGGTGGGCCGAAATGCACAGGGCCTGGCTTAACGGCAGGCTGCCCGCGGAGTAGGCGGCCAGCAATTCTTCAAAGGGGTGGGTGATTGATTTGCTCATGGTTACCTCACGACCAGTACTTCGAGTTTCTTGAGCGCCAGTCGAACACGCGATTTAACGGTGCCCAACGGCAGCTTCAGCTCGTCGCTGGCTTGTTGATGACTTTTCCCCTCCAGGTAGACTTTGGTTAAAATTTCGGATTGTTCACGCGGCAGCTGCTTCAGGCCCTCTCTGATACTTTCTTCCGCCCGGCTTTGCTGTGCCAGCTGGAACGGATCGGGGCCCTCGTCTGCCATCTCGTTGAACATATCGGTCGGATCGATTTCGGTAGCATAGCGGCTGTTGCGACGCAGGTAGTCGATGCGACAGTTACGAGCCAGGGTAAAGATCCAGGTGTTGAGGTTCGCGAGGCTGGAATTGTAGCTCGACGCTTTCAACCAGACCCGGGTCATGACCTCCTGCACCAGCTCGTCGGCGACCAGATCGGACCCCGGCTCGCGCGCCAGGCTGTAGGCGCGAATTTGAGGCGCATAGTGATCGAAAAGTTCGGCGAAGGCCGACTTGTCCCGATCATTGGCCACACGCGTCATGCAGGCGCCCAGCGCTACCAGCTTGTCGCTGGGAATGGATCGTTTGGTCATGCTCGACATTATACAGGCTCTGATTTTGGTTGTGACCAGTAATACGGGGCGCCAACAGATCTGGATCACCGTGATCCAAAACAAAAAACAGCCCGTATAGAAACCACACTAACCGTAAGCTAAACGAGAGCGAACACCCCGAATGAAAACCGACACATCATTAATAGAGCGTTTCAAGAATTATTTTAGACTCTTGCACGCGTCCGACCTCAGCAAATTGCGGGACCTGTACGATCAGGGCATCGTATTCAAGGATCCGGTGCACGAAATCAGGGGCCTGGTCGAGCTCGAAGATTACTTCACCTCGATGTGTGCCGATCTCAGCGACTGCCGTTTCGAGTACCTGGACGAACTGGTTACCGAGGATGCCGCCTACATCAAGTGGATGATGCACTTCAAACACCCGAAACTGGGCAACCGGCTGATCAGTGTCCGCGGCGTCAGCCATCTCAAGATCGGCGAAAAAATCGAGTTCCACGAAGATTTTTACGACATGGGCGCGATGCTGTACGAACAGCTGCCGCTGCTGGGTAACGTCACTCGCTGGCTCAAACTAAGACTGGCGAGCTGAGAACAATGAATGCCAAGCCGAAAAAAGTAATCTGGGTCACCGGTGCCAGCAGCGGCCTCGGCCGCAGCCTGGCGTTGGCGCTGGCCGCCGGCGGTAATCAGGTAATCGCCTCTGCCCGAAACCAGGAAGCACTCGACCAGCTCGCGGAACTCGATTCGAATATCGTCGCCCTGGCCTGTGACATTACCGACCAGAATGCGCTCGAGTCGGCGGCAAAAGGTATTCTCGAAATATCGCCGCATCTCGACCAGGTGATTCTGAACGCCGGTAATTGCGAGTATCTCGATTTTCCCGATCCCGACTGGGCGGCGGTTCGCCGCGTCATGGAAATCAACTTCTTCGGCACCGTCAATTGCGTCGAGGTGGCGCTGCCATTGTTGCGCCAGGCAACCAGCCATCGGCCTCATATCGTCGCCGTGGCGTCGCAGGTGACCGCCGCGCCGTTTCCGCGGTCGGAGGCCTACGGAGCTTCCAAGGCCGCAATGCAGTACTTTTTTGAAAGCCTGCGAATCGACCTGGTCGCCGAAGGTATCGATGTTAGCGTCGTCAATCCGGGTTTTGTCGATACCCCGCTGACGCGCAAGAACGACTTTGACATGCCATTCCTGATGGGTGTCGACGAGGCGGCAAATCGTATCGTCAAGAATATCGAATCGCGGCCATGGAGCTACAGCTTTCCTCTACGACTGTCCGCGACCTTGTGGCTGTCGAAGCTGATGCCGCGTACCTGGCAGAAAATGATGGCGCCGAAAACAGAACAGTCTACGACCGAATCAAAAAGGGGGGCATGAAAATGAATATTGCAATCATCGGTGCCGGCATATCCGGCCTGACCGCCGCCTATTACCTGCGGCAGGGACACAACATCACCGTATACGAATCGGCGCCGCGAATCGGGGGGCATACCGCAACCGTCGATATCGAACATGATGGCCGCGAGTACGCGATCGATACCGGCTTCATTGTTTACAATGACTGGACCTACCCCATGTTTATCGAGCTTTTGGATGAGCTCGGAATCGAGACCCAACCGACGGAAATGAGTTTCAGCGTCCGCTGTGACAACAGTGGCATCGAATACGGGGGTAATAACCTGAATACCCTGTTCGCGCAGCGTCGCAACCTGCTGCGCCCGTCGTTCCACGGCATGCTGCGGGATATCTTGCGATTCAACCGCGAGGCGGTGCGCGATCTCGAGAGCGGGCGTATATCGCCCGATATCACGCTCGGGGAGTATCTCGAGGCTAACGCTTACGGCGAGGCCTTCGTGTTCCAGTACCTGTTACCGATGGGATGTGCGATCTGGTCCGCATCGACCGACCGCATGATCGATTTCCCGCTGCTCTTTTTCACCCGCTTCTTCAAGAACCACGGCCTGCTTAGCGTCAATGATCGTCCCCAGTGGCACGTAATCAAGGGCGGCTCCAGGAGTTATCTCGAACCGCTGACCCGTGAATTCAGCGACTCGATCCAGCTTAATGCGAGAGTGTCTTCGGTGCGCCGGCGCCAGGATTCGGTCGAGCTGGTCATGGCTAACGGTCGAACGCTGCAATACGATCAGGTCATTTTTGGCTGCCATAGCGACCAGGCGCTCGCGCTACTGGCCGATGCAACGCATGCCGAGCGGGATGCGCTGACCGCGATTCCGTATCAGAACAACGAAGTGGTGCTGCATACCGATGAAAGCCTGTTGCCGCAGCGTCGCGTTGCCTGGTCGAGCTGGAATTACTGGTTACGCGAACGCTACCAGGAACGGGCGGTTCTAACCTACGACATGAATATCCTGCAGGGCCTTAAATCGGATACGACCTTTTGTGTTACCCTGAACGCCACGGAATCGATTGCAGCAGATAAGATTATCGAGACCTTCAACTACAGCCATCCCGTGTTTTCACTGGACTCGGTGGCAGCTGCCGCGAGGATCAACGATTTCAACGGGCTTAATCGCACCTGGTTCGCCGGCGCATATCTGGGCAACGGGTTTCACGAGGACGGCGTCGTTAGCGGTCGCCGCGTGGCCGATGCGATCAATCGACTCGCGCCAACATCCAGCGACGAAGTCGTCCAGCTGCCGGAAGTCGCCTGTGCATAGCGCGATCTACCAGGGTTATTTGCGTCATCGTCGCTTTACGCCGCGGGCGCATCGTTTCACCTACCAGGTATTCATGATGTACCTGGACCTGGACGAACTCGACGAGGTTTTTGCACTGTCGCCGCTGTGGTCCCGCAAGCCCTGGCGCCCCGCGCGCTTTTGCCGTGCCGATTTCCTCGGCGACCCCGAGCTGCCGCTGAAACAGGCGGTGCGGGCCCGGATTCACGAAGCTACCGGGCAATGGCATGACGGACCGGTCCGAATGCTCGCAAACCTGCGCTATTACGGATTCAATATCAACCCAATCTGTTGCTATTACTGCTTCGATGACGCCGAGGCGCTGCGCTACATTGTCGTGGAAGTAACCAATACACCCTGGAACGAGCGCCAGAGCTATGTGCTGTCATGCGACCCTGACAAGAACTACCAGCGTATCGATTTCGACAAGCAGATGCATGTCTCTCCATTCAACCCGATGGATATGAAGTACCGCTGGTGCAGCAATAATCCTGCCCGGATCTTAAGCCTGAACCTGGAAACCGAAAAGGGCGGCGAGACACACATGGATGCCACCATGGCTTTGAAGCGGCGCAAAATCGATTCCGCCAGCCTCGCCGGAATCCTGCTGCAGCATCCCTGGATGACGGCGAAGGTAGCCGCGGCGATTTACTGGCAGGCGTTGAAGCTCTGGATCAAGCGCAATCCTTTTTACGATCATCCCGCCACCAGGAAGCGGGATGGGCTGGATCAACCGACAATAACGAGACTGAAGACGAAGACATGAACTCCATCAATCCATCCGCAGTCAATACGCGGGAAAATTCGGGCTGGCTGGGCAGTTTTGCCAAGAATCAGCTACTCAAGCGCCTCAAGCAGATGCCACGCGGGTACCTGTTAATCGAGGAAGGGGACGAGCTATACAGTTTCGGCGATCCCGAAGATAGCGTTGGCGTCAGGGCCAAAATCGTTATCAAGGACGCCGGTGCCTACCGTGACATCGCCTTCGGTGGTTCGATCGGCGGCGCCGAGGCTTACATGCGCGGCAAGTGGACGACGCCGAATCTGCTCGACGTGGTGCGCCTGATGTCGATCAATATCGATTTTCTGAATTCGATGGACGATGACAAGCCGGTTTTCCAGCGCATGGCGGACAAGCTGTTTCACTGGTTCAACCGTAATACCGAGAAACGGGCAAGAGACAACATTTCGAGTCACTATGATCTCAGTAACGAATTCTTTTCACTGTTTCTCGATCCCGAAATGATGTACTCATCGGCCATTTTCCCGCATCCTGAGGCCGATCTCGATGAGGCCGCGCTTCACAAGCTCGAAGTCATTTGCCAGAAGCTCGATCTGCAACCCAATGACCATCTGCTGGAAATCGGCACCGGCTGGGGCGGCCTTGCGGTTTATGCCGCGAGAAATTACGGCTGCCAGGTCACGACTACCACGATTTCCAGAGAACAGTTCGAGGCGGCCTGCCAGCGGGTGCGCGACGCTGGTCTGGATGACCGGATCACGGTGCTGTTCGAGGACTACCGCAACCTGAGCGGTCGCTTCGACAAGCTGGTTTCGGTCGAAATGATCGAAGCGGTGGGCCATGAATACTACAAGCAGTACTTCAGCGGCTGCGCCTCGTTACTGAAAAGCGACGGCCTGATGTTGCTGCAGGCGATTACGATTCCTGATCAGCGTTTCGAGTACGCGCAGAAGTCGGTCGATTTCATTCAGCGCTATATTTTCCCGGGTGGTTCGCTGCCCAGCCACGAGGCGATCCTGACTTCGGTGAAGAAGCATACCGACCTGTTGATGGTCGGGATGCAGGAGATCGG
>JAASSH010000037.1 GCA_021767985.1 Gammaproteobacteria bacterium
GTTTTCGTTACAGGGCAGGGTAACCGATCCCGGGGTTCGCTACCTGGGGGCTACCGCCGAAACTCGAACCGGTGAATACGCGGTCGGCGTGACCTCTTTTTTGACCCAGGGCGTGTTAACGGGAGCCGGCCCTGTCACTAACCTCAACGTCACCAATAACAGCGATAACCTGACCCTGCTGATCGACGGATATTCGACCGGGAATATAACCCTGACCAACGGCAGTTATGCGAACGAAGCTGCGCTCGCCGCCGAAATTCAGACACAGATTAATGCCGCTCCCACGCTGGTCGCAAACGGCGCTTCGGTGACGGTGAGTTACGACGTCGCCAGCAATCGTTTCGTGATTACCTCGGACAGGAGCGGAGCGGGCTCGTCGGTAGAAATTACCGCGATCGATCCCCAGGTCAACAACAGGTTCGGCCTCGCGGTCGGCAGCGGAACCGATGGAACCGACTTTGTCGGGACCATAAACGGATTGCCGGCAGACGCTAGCGGCAGGGTATTGACCAGCCAGAGCGGTGATAGCGCGGGATTATCGGTCGAGATTGTCGGGGGTGTGACCGGAAGCCGTGGTACCGTAACGGTGACCCGAGGACTCGCCGGTACGCTCGATTCGCTACTCGATAACTTTTTGCAGGATGACGGTTTCATAGCGTCACGTGAAAGTAGTATCAATGACGGCCTGGAAGATATCGAGGACGAACGTTTCAGGCTCGACGACAGAATCGCTGCCCTCGAAGCACGGCTGATTCGGCAGTTTTCCGCGCTCGACGCCCTGGTTGCCCAGTTCAACCAGACCAGCAGTTTCCTGAGCCAGCAGCTCGCGAACCTGCCCAAACCGAATTCGATCGATAGCGGTAGTTAAACCGATTCATCGCTAAAGAAAATAGGTCTCGAGACGATAACCTGAATAAGAATCACCAGAGAGATAACCAATGAGTAACCTCGCATTCAAAGCCGTCAACCAGTATCAGTCCGCTGACAACAGCTCTATCGCTTATGCCGATCCGCATGAATTGATACTGCGCTTGATGAATGGCGCCATCGAGCGCATCGCCCAGGCCAGGGGAGCCATGGAACATGGCAACCTTAGCCAAAAGGGCGAGTACCTGGGCAAGGCGATTTCGATCTTAGGCGGGCTCGATGGCTGTCTCGATCACTCCCAGGAAGGAAACCTGTCGACAAACCTTGCGGACCTCTATCACTACATGATCGTTTCTTTGACGCAGGCGAATATCGAGGACGATATAGCCAAGCTCAATGAAATAAGCGGACTTTTGCTCGAAATTAAATCGGCCTGGGAACAAATACCCGAACAGGACCGGCAAGCCGCGGAATAACAAGGGCGATAGTCAAAATGAATGAAAAAACGGCCCTGAGCCAGGCAATTGCGTTAACCGACGAGATACTCGATCTGCTGGAGCAGGGTGAATTCGAACGCGTCAGTGAACTCGAGTGTCAGCGGAAACCCTATATAGAACAGGCATTTAGGGACTCGATAGAAGAAATTGACCTGATCAAGGCGCAGCATTTGCAGAATCTGAACCAGCAGGTTATCGATAAATTGAACCTATTCAAACAGACCGTAATGCAGCAGCAGGCGCGCATAAGAACCGCATCGAAAGCAAGTAGGGCCTATCTTAGCAATGACTCGGTCACTATTAAATCAGCAGCGGTATGATTTAAAAATACAATGTAAAAACATCACTTTTCACCGTCGAAAATATGGCGGCTTGAACTAAAATTAACCCTAATTTCCAAGGCCGTCAAAATACTGGCTGGAATCAAAGTTCAAGTAACCTAGAGCGACAGAAAATGATGGAACATAGTGGGACTCAGGAAAGCAACGAGGTACTCGTTGTCGATTCAAACTACACGCGAGGACATTCTTTTCTTGCAGTATTAGGCTTCATCAAGGTCGAAGCCAAGTTGATCACACCAGAACAACTGCCCGATATACCGCGGCGCGAACTGTTCAATTATCTCGCTATCTTCAGCATCGGCGGGGATGACATTACCGAATTTTTCCTGGAGCGGAACAAGCAGGACAAGTGCCAGTATCCTGTCATATTGCTGGCGGATAAATCGGAGCTGAGCTCACTCGAGATCGTGGTGCAGCTGCCTTTCATTTCCGGGCTGTGCTTCCAGTCGGATTATTACTCGCTGTCGCAGGTAATGGAACAGGCACGCAAGCACAACAAGCGTGAGCGCCGGATGCAGAATCGCGAGTGCCAGCCGCTGATCGGTAACAGCAACGCCATCGAACGCATTAACCTGATGATCGACCAGGTGTCGGACACCAATGCCTCGGTGCTGATTCTCGGTGATTCAGGCACCGGCAAGGAAGTCATCGCACGCAATATTCACGCGCAGTCTTCGCGCAGCAAGAAACCCTTTATCCCGATCAACTGTGGCGCGATTCCGGCCGATTTGCTGGAGAGTGAGCTGTTCGGTCACGAAAAAGGCGCATTCACCGGTGCTATCAGCTCGCGCCAGGGGCGTTTCGAACTGGCCGAAGGCGGCGTCATCTTCCTCGATGAAATCGGCGACATGCCGCTGCCGATGCAGGTCAAGCTGCTGCGTGTGCTGCAGGAGCGTTGTTACGAAAAAGTGGGCAGCAACAAGTCGATCAAGACCGACGTACGCGTTATTGCCGCTACCCATCGCCGCCTCGAGGAGTTGATTGCCGAAGGCCAGTTCCGCGAAGACCTGTTCTATCGCCTCAACGTGTTTCCGATAGAAGTGCCGCCCCTGCGCGAGCGCAGATCGGATATACCCCTGTTGATTCATGAAATGATTTCCCGTATCGAGCGTGAAAATCGCGGTTCGGTGCGGCTCAGCAAAAAAGCGATCGCGATGCTGCAGCAATACGAGTGGCCGGGTAACGTGCGGGAGCTTGCCAACCTGATCGAAAGGCTGGCTATTCTGTTTCCGCATGGCGTGGTCGACTCCAAGGACCTGCCGGAAAAATACCAGGCCCCGGGCGCGATTACCCAGGATCTGGAAACCGGCGAAGACGAGCCGGTTCAGCCTCTGCAGGGTTCCGACCTGAGCGAACTGCTCAGTGACGGGATCGATATGAAGAAGTACCTCACCGATATCGAAATCGCGTTGATCGAACAGGCGCTGTCCAAGACCAACAACGTGGTCGCCCGCGCCGCTAACATGCTCAACATGCGTCGTACCACGCTGGTAGAAAAGATGCGCAAGTACGAGATCGAACGCAGCGAGTAAACTGCCTCTCCGGCCACCGCCGGCTGTCTCTGCTATCCCTGCCGCGCGATAGCGGAATCCTGACACCTGCACTTCAAATGCCGCACGGATCAGCGTGCAAACGTCATAATTCTGGCACCCGCAGATTGAAATAATCTCTAACCTGTTGATATTAAGGGATTTACTTGAATTGGTTTGGCTTATGCAGATTACCGGGTGTGGAAACTCAAAACTTACAGCGCGACGACGGTTCGCTGCAGGCGTTACAGCAGGCCTTCGATCAGTTCAATCGTTTGTCCGCGCAGCTCAACGCCAGCGTCGATCAGATCAACCAGAATGTCGATCGCATAGAGCCCGCTGCAGGGTCGGGCGAGGACGTCAATCCGCGACTGCTCGATGCAATTCCGGGTGGTGTCGTCGTGCTCGATCGCCACGGCCAGGTTGCCGAGGCTAATGCAAGCGCGCGCGAGCTGCTGGGTTCGTCGCTGGAGCAACAGGCCTGGCGCGACATCGTGCAACGGGTTTTCCTGCCAGAACTCGACCAGGGTGAGCTAAAGACCGCCGACGGAAGGCAGTTCAGTATCTCGACTCGCCCGCTGGGTTACGCCCCGGGACAGGTATTGTTGCTCAGCGATGTCACGCAAACGCGCGAACTGCAGCGGACCGCGCAGCAAAACCTGCACCTGGTGACTATGGGCAAGATGATGGCCAGTCTTGCGCACCAGATTCGAACCCCGCTGGCCTCGTCGATGCTCTACCTGTCGCAATGCGTCGACGGCAAGCTCGATCACGCAACCAGCCAGGCGTTTTGCGAAAAAGCGCTGGCGCGAAATCGACACATCGAAAAGCTGATCAACGACATGCTGGTGTTTGCGCATGGCGGCCAGTTTGTAACCACCCGTTTTGCGGTAAACGAGTTGATTAACGAACTCAACGAGCAGCTTATGCCGCAGCTGCAGCAGCGCGGCGCGGTGCTGAATCTCGAGGGAGAGGATTGCGCACTCGAACTGCAGGGAAACAAGGATGCCTTGCTCGGTGCGCTCGCCAATCTGTGTATGAATGCCCTGCAGGCCTGCGCGCAGGACCCTCGTATCGATATCAGTATCGCCACCACGCTGCACGGCCTGTTGTCGATTTCGATCAGAGATAACGGCTGTGGCATGGATCGTGAAACCCGGGCGCATATCTTTGACCCCTTTTTCAGCACCAAGGCCGACGGCACCGGGCTTGGCCTCGCGGTGGTCAAGGCGGTAATCGAATCGCACCAGGGGCGCATCGCGGTTTACTCGCGCCCCGGACGGGGTTGCCGATTCCGCATTTTCCTGCCGTGCCGGCAGGCGATGAAAACCCAGGTCAGTAATTCTTAAGTAACAAGCAGACAAGAACGGAGTTAAACCATGGTAGATGTACTGGTAGTAGAAGATGATGCCGATTTGCGCGAAGCGATCTGCGATACGCTGCAGCTCAACGAAATCAGCTTCCACGAAGCCGAAAACGGTCGCGCCGCGGAGCGCTTCCTGGAGAGTAATTCGGCTTCACTGGTACTTAGCGACGTGCAGATGAGCCCGGGCAATGGCTACGAGCTTTTATCGAGCATTCGCAGGAATCAAATCGATGTGCCGGTGATCCTGATGACTGCCTATGGCTCGATTCCCCAGGCGGTGGACGCTATCCAGGCCGGCGCCGCCGATTACCTGGTGAAACCGTTCGAGGTTAACAGCCTGGTCAGTACCGTACGCAAACAAATCCGTCATCCACTGCCGGCAGGAGATGGCATTGTAGCGGTCGACAGCCTGAGCCAGGAGACGCTGACGATGGCGAAGCGCGTCGCCCAGACCGATGCCTCGGTTTTGCTCAATGGCGAAAGCGGCGTGGGCAAGGAAGTTTACTCCAGGTTCATTCACCAGCAGTCAGCGCGCAGCGAGCAACCTTTTGTCGCCATCAATTGCGCCGCGATTCCGGAAAATATGCTGGAGGCGGTGTTGTTCGGTTACGAGAAGGGCGCCTTTACCGGTGCCCACAAGGCCACCATGGGCAAGTTCGAGCAGGCCCAGGGCGGCACGCTACTGCTCGATGAGATTACCGAAATGGATCTCGGCCTGCAGGCAAAAATTCTGCGCGTGCTGCAGGAGAAGGAGGTCGAGCGCCTCGGCAGCAGCAAGATCATCGAACTCGACGTACGCATCATCGCCACCACTAACCGCGATCTACGCCAGGAAGTGAGGGACAAGAATTTCCGTGAAGACCTGTTTTACCGACTCAACGTGTTTCCGATCACGATTTCGTCGTTGCGCCAGCGTCCGGACGACATCGTGCCGATCGCGCACAAGATACTGGCCCAGTACAGTCGAGCCGCGGGCGAATCTATTCAGCTGTCGGATGCAGCCTGCGACATCCTGCGCCAGCACAACTGGCCTGGCAACGTGCGCGAGCTGGATAACGTGATCCAGCGCGCCCTGATCATGAAGCAGGGCAACGAGATTCAGCCGCAGGACATCATGCTGGAAAGTAATGCTATCGAGGAGGCTCCGCTCGAGCCGCAGCTGGAAGATAACGGCCTGTTGCAATCAGATCTGCGCGGTCGGGAAACCGAAGTTATTCTCGAGACCCTGCGCCAGTTCAAGGGTAGCCGCAAGACGACCGCGGAGAAACTGGGTCTCAGCCCGCGCACCTTGCGTTACAAGCTGGCCAAGCTGCGTGAGACGGGCGCCCCGGTACCGGAATAACACCGGCGCGACGTTAAATTCGGGTTATACCCGAGTTTTACGCCAAGTTGGCGCGATTGTTGCTGACTAGTAATTAAAGGGCCAGGGAATGGCCCGATTTAACGACAGAATGTCAAAAAGTTAACGATTTTAGGCCCGAAACGAGAAACGGGACCAAAATCGTCAAGAAATTGTCCGATAGGGGTGTTTCATGATTAGTAATACGCAGAATCATTTACTGAACCAGATGCAGGCGCTCGAAGCCATGGCCAAGAGCCAGCAGGCACAGCCCGAAATCAAGACCGAGCAGGGTCCGAATTTCGGCGAGTTGATGCAGCAGGCAATCAACCAGGTCAACGAAACCCAGATGCAGGCATCATCGCTGGCCCGGGCTTTCGAACTGGGGGAGAACGTGGATCTGTCGCAGGTCATGATCGCGGTGCAGAAATCGCGGGTATCCTTCGAAGCCCTGAGCCAGGTCCGTAACAAACTCCTGAGCGCGTATCAGGACGTCATGAACATGTCGGTGTAAACCATGGCCGAAGCGGGTATGAATCAGCAGGCACTGGCGGGTGCGGACGGACAGGGCATGGTTGCCGTTGCGCCGCGCCAGATCAATCCAATCGATGCCGTGGCGCAGTCGCGCGCGGTGCGCCATTTCAGCAAGCTGATCGGGCTGGCGGGCGCCATCGCGATCGGTATGGTGGTGGTGTTGTGGTCGGCGGAGCCGAACTACGCGCCGCTATACAGCAATATGTCGGGTAAGGATGCGTCCCAGGCCGCCGACGCGCTAATGTCGCGCGATATCGATTTCAAGCTAGACGCCACCAGCGGCAACCTGCTGGTCGACCAGACTAAATTATCGGAAGCTCGCTTGCTGCTCGCTTCACAGGGATTGACCGGCGGCAATAATGCCGGCATGGAAATGCTGCAAGAGGAGCAGGGAATCGGTACCAGCCAGTTTATAGAGAACGCGCGTTACAAGCACGCCCTGGAGGCCGAGCTGGTACGTTCGGTGGAGTCCATCCGGGCGGTGGAAAAGGCGCGCGTTCACCTGGCGATACCGGAACAGTCGATCTTTATCCGTAACCGCACCAGGCCCAGCGCTTCGGTGGTGGTCAAGCTGTACCCGGGACGGGTTTTGAACCCGGGACAGGTCGAAGCGATCGTGCAAATGATCGCCTCCAGTATCCCGATGCTGGATAGTTCGCAGGTCAAGGTCGTCGATCAGTTCGGACGCCTGTTAACCGATGACGCGGACGAAGGCATGTCGCAGACCACGCGCCAGTTCGATTACACGCGCAAGCTCGAAGACAGCTTCGTCGATCGGATCATCAACCTGCTGCAGCCGATCGTCGGCCAGGGAAATGTCAACGCCCAGGTCGCGGCGCAGCTCGATTTCTCCGCTGTCGAATCGACGCGCGAGGCGTTCGATCCGGAACGCAGCGTTATCCGCAGCGAACAGATTAGTGAAGAGGAAAACCGCAGCCTGTCGCAGGCACTCGGGATTCCGGGCGCGCTCAGTAATCAGCCGCCCGCGGCTGGAGTGGTAGAGCCGGCCGCCGTGGACGATCCCGGTGCGGCACCCGGTGCAGATATTCCCACGAACCAGAATCGCTCGGCGACCCGCAACTACGAGGTTGACCGCATTATCAGTCATACCAGCAACCCGGTCGGTACCATACAGCGCCTGTCGGTTGCGGTTGTGATCGACGATAAAAGCGTAACCGCGGATGACGGCAGCGTCAGCAAGACCCCGTACAGTGACGAGGAAATCGAGCGTTTCGTCAACCTGGTCAAGGAAACCATAGGCTTCGACGCCAATCGAGGCGATACCGTCAGCGTGATCAACGCCTCCTTTCTGGAAGTCGAGGCCCCGGTGGTCGAGGAAGTTCCAGCCTGGCAAAGCCTGTTGAGCGAGGCCTGGGTCGTCAACCTGATCAAGCAGGTGCTGGGCGCCATTGGCGTGCTCCTGGTTTACTTTATCTTTGTGCGTCCGCTGATGCGTTCGCTGTCGCTCAAAAACGCCGAATCACCGGCTACTGCCGAAGGTGACGCGGCGCAGAACCTGGGTACCCCGGTGCAGATGCAGCCGGCCATGGCGCCGGCGGGCCAGTATCCCGGCGCTGGCGGAATCGGAATTCCCAATCTCTCCGAGGATCCCAACAATCCCGCGGCAATGGTCAGGCGCAAGGATGCAACTTACGAACAAAAAATAGACATGGCGCGTTCGATGGTGATGGACGATCCGGCACGGGTGGCTAACGTGATGAAACAGTGGGTAGGCGACGAATAGTGGCAGAAGATCAAACGGAAAAAAGTACCGTGGTAAAGGGGCCTGAAAAGGCCGGGGTCCTGTTGCTCACCCTGGGTGAAGAGGTTGCCGCCGAGATTCTGCAGCACATGAATCCCAAGGAAGTGCAGCGGGTGGGATCGACCATGGCGACGATGAATGATGTTTCCCGACCCGCGGTGGAAAACGTGATCGACGATTTTTTCGACGTGCTCGAGTCCCAGACCGCGCTCGGTATCGGCAACGATGCCTATATCCGCAAGATGCTGCAAAAGGCGCTGGGTGACAAGGCCGGCGGCGTCATCGATCGTATCCTGACGGGCAGCGCCAGCAACGGGCTGGATTCGCTTAAATGGATGGACCCCAAATCGATTGCCGAGATTATCCGACTCGAGCACCCCCAGATTATCGCCATCGTCCTGTCTTATCTCGATGCGGACAGCGCGGCGCAGGTGCTAAGCAACCTGCCGGAAGATGCGCGTGCCGGAATCCTGATGCGCATCGCCACGCTCGAAGGCGTGCAGCCGGCGGCGATCGAGGAGCTCGACCTGATCATGGAGAAATACTTCAGCGATAGCAAAAACGTCAAATCGTCGATGGTGGGCGGAGAAAAGACCGCGGCCAATATTCTGAACTCGCTTGACACTGCGATCGAAAACAAGCTGATGGAACAGGTCCGCAGCGAGAACGAGGAATTGTCGATGCGCATCGAAGATCAGATGTTCGTGTTCGAGAATCTGCGCGATGTCGACGATCGAGGTGTCCAGACCATGATGCGGGAAGTCTCTACCGATTTGCTGGCGCTCGCACTCAAGGGTGTCGACGACGAAATGCAAAAGAAATTCCTCAAGAATATGTCTTCGCGAGCCGCCGAGATGCTGGTCGAGGATATGGAAGCCAAGGGTCCGGTCAAGCTCAGCGAGGTCGAGGCCGCGCAGAAGGAAATCCTGGCGGTCGCACGCAAGCTGGAAGAATCCGGCGAGATCGTGCTCTCGGGTGGCGGCGAGGAAATGGTTTAATCGCGTCGCCGCGGAAAATCGCCTGGGCAGATAACTATGCAAAGTGAATCCGGATGATGGCTGATGATCTAGTCGAGA
>JAASSH010000301.1 GCA_021767985.1 Gammaproteobacteria bacterium
CAGGCGATCAACCCGGCGCGGGCACCCGCCTCGATGGTCATGTTGCAAACCGTCATGCGACCTTCCATCGACAGGCTGGTAATCGCTTCCCCGGCAAATTCTATGGTGCAACCGGTGCCGCCGGCGGTGCCGATCTCACCGATAATATGCAATACGATATCCTTCGCGGTAATACCGTCGGCGACCGATCCCTGTACCGTGACTCGCATATTTTTAGATTTCTTCTGGATCAGGCATTGCGTCGCCATTACGTGCTCGACTTCCGAGGTACCGATGCCAAACGCCAGCGCGGCAAAGGCACCGTGGGTCGAGGTATGAGAATCACCGCAGACCACGGTCATGCCCGGCAGGGTTGCACCCTGCTCCGGCCCGATCACGTGCACGATACCCTGACGCTGGTCTCCCATCTTGAATTCGGTCAGTGCGTACTTGTCGCAATTCGCGTTAAGGGTATCGACCTGAAGCTTTGCAACCGGGTCGGTGATACCGTACTCGAGCCCGGTAGTCGGTACGTTGTGATCCGGCACCGCCAGGATCGAACGCTTGCGCCACAGCGGGCGTTGCGCGATTTCCAGGCCTTCGAATGCCTGCGGTGATGTCACCTCGTGCACCAGGTGACGATCGATGTAAAGCAGCGAGGTGCCATCGTCATCCTGACGCACCTGGTGCAAATCCCAGATCTTGTCGTATAAGGTTTTTCCGGCCATTTTCAGTTACCCGCGTAAAAACTTGTGAGATTTTACGCGCAGAACTAGAATAACACTAATTCATAATTTTCATAATTTTGATTCCTAATTGGAATAGCTATGCAAATCAATCAAATCACCGCATTTCTTGCCGTGGCCGAACTCGAATCGTTCTCGTTGGCAGCAGAGCGGCTGCATATAACCCAGCCCGCCGTCAGCAAACGAATTCGCCAGCTCGAAACCAACATCCGGGTCGAACTGTTCGACAGGATCGGCAAGCGCAGCGTTCTGACGCCGAACGGCAGGCTCTTCAAACCTCATGCCGAGCGCATCCTGCAGGAATTGCAATCCTACCGCTCCAGCCTGAGTCGTCAGCAGCAGACACCTTCGGGCAGCCTGAGTTTCGCCACCAGCCACCACATCGGACTGCATCGTCTGCCACAGGTGCTGCGCGACTTCAAAATTCGCTACCCCCAGGTCGATCTCGATTTACATTTTATGGATTCGGAAGATGCCTGTGCCGCAATCGCCAACAATGAACTGGAACTGGCCATCGTAACGCTGCCGGAACTGGCGGATGAAAAGTTAGAGTGCGAGGCGGTATGGATCGATGACCTGGTGGTCGTAATGGCGGCCGATCACGAACTCGCGCCGCTGCGCGATATCGAGCCGGACCAGTTGCTGGAACATACGTCGATTCTGCCATCGCAGGGAACCTTTACGCGCAAGATCATCAACAACCTGTTCGCCGGCAGCAAGGACCGGCTCAACATCGTGCTGGAAACAAACTATCTCGAAACGATAAAAGTCATGGTCTCGGCCAACCTGGGGTGGAGCATCCTGCCGCAAAGCATGGTCGACTCGAGCCTGACCAGTCATCGCCTGCGCGGCCTGGATGCGTATCGGCCACTAGGTATCGTGACGCGAAAAAAACGCACCCTGTCACTAAGTTCCAGCGCCATGATTGAACTGCTGCGAAACAGCCGCGACGAGCGCCCGCTTTGAGCGCTGCAACACCGCGTTCAGGTTTCTGGATATACCCGGGTTTGTTGCTATAGTCATTACGACTAAATTACAGGAGACCGCAATGCGTCCCTTTATGAAATCCCTGCTTCTCGCAGCGACACTCGTCGTCAGCGTCAGCGGTTATGCCGGCGAAGTTACTCGAGCGATGTTCACCATCGGTGTCGATAATCGCGAGCCGGTCATCATGGTTAACAGTATCGACAGCAGTTCCTACACGTCGATTTCGTTTTTCACCGAACTCCAGGATTTAAGCGGGCATAACATCACTCATCAATGGACTTTTAACGGCGATGTCATGTTTGAAAAGACCTTTGAAGTCAACGGACCGCGCTGGCGCGTCTGGACCAGCAAGACCCTGATCCCTTCCTGGATCGGCACCTGGACGGTGAACGTACTCGACGACGACCGTTCGGTCCTGAGCAGCAAGTCCTTCGAGTACCAATAGCCCTTCCTGCCCCGGGACAACCCCGCGCCCGATAGCGGGGTTTTCATTTGTCTGGATTTACATATGCGACCGGTTCGCGGCATAACAGAAGACGCCGCTGGACAGGTCACACCTGGTGTTTTAGAGTGAATTTTTTCGAACGGCCGGTCATCATGAGCTGGTATAGAGGCATCTTCTACACCCTGGTAGCCGTCGCGTTAATCCAGGTGATTTACTATTACCCGCGAATGCCCGATATCGTTGCTTCGCATTTCGACGGGCTCGGCGCCCCTAACGACTGGTCGAGCAGGAACGGCTTCTTCGGCCTTTACCTCGCCATCCTGTTGATGCTGGTCGCGGTTTTCGATTTTGTTCCGCGCTGGTCGGGGCGGCGCAGCAGTTTCGGGATGAAGATTCCCAACCGGGATTACTGGCTGGCGCCGCAAAGAGTTGAGCAGACAAAGTTGTTTTTTCGCCGGCAAATGTTCATCATGGGCTGCGCGCACCTGCTACTCAGCATTTATGCGATCCAGCTTGCGATCGAGGCTAATTTTTCCCAGCACCCGCGCCTGCATCCGAGCATCGGCTGGGCACTGTTGTTGTATTTCATATTCCTGGCCGGCTGGTTGATCCATTTTTACCTGCATTTCAGAAAACAGTGAGAAGCAAGAAACTTATCCACCTCGTTTCCTGTCACGCCGAAGGCGAGGTGGGCAACGTTATCGTTGGCGGCGTCAGCCCGCCACCCGGCGACACCCTGTGGCAACAGGCGCGCTGGATTGCCGAGGACCAGGAATTGAGGCAGTTTGTGCTGAACGAGCCCCGCGGCGGAGTTTTCAAACACATCAACCTGCTGGTACCGGCGAAACACCCCGACGCGGCGTTCGGATTCATCGTCATGGAACCGGAACACACTCCGCCAATGTCGGGATCGAACTCGATCTGTGTCGCCACCGTGCTACTCGACAGCGGCCTGGTGGCAATGCAGGAGCCCGTAACCGAATTCATCCTCGAGGCGCCCGGTGGGCTGGTGCCGGTGAAAGCTTACTGCGAAAACGGCAAAGCCCGCAGTATCGAGATACATAACGTTGCCTCATTTGCCGATCGGCTGGATGCGAATCTCGAGGTACCGGGTGTCGGCACGCTGAGCGTGGATACCGCCTACGGCGGAGACAGTTTCGTCATTGTCGATGCCAGCGCACTGGGTTTCGCGATTCGCCCTGACGAGGCCGGCGATCTCGCCAGAATGGGCGCGTCGATAACTCGCGCCGCCAACGAGCAGCTGGAATTCAGTCACCCTGAAAATCCCGACTGGACTCATATTTCCTTTTGTGAATTCGCGCTGCCGCTGACCGAGGAAAACGGGGTCAAGGTCAGCCGCAATACGGTTGCCATCGATCCGGGGAAACTCGACCGCTCGCCCTGCGGTACCGGCTGCTCGGCGCGCATGGCGAGCCTGCAAGCCAGGGGATTAATGCAGGTAGGAGAACGCCTGATCGGCAAATCGATCATCGACTCGCGCTTCGATTGCAGTATCGTCAGCGCAACAAAGCTTGGCGCAAGAAACGCGATAATCCCTTCGGTTCGAGGGCGTGCCTGGATAACCGGAACCCACCAGATCATGCTCGATCCGGACGATCCGTGGCCCGGCGGCTATCGCCTGAGTGATACCTGGCCGCTGAAGAACTAGATCGCCAATTTCGGTCGATCCTGGAGACCGGCGCCGTATTGATTACCGTCAAATAACAAGCGACGCCGATACGGCTATAATCCCCACTCAATAGCGGTGGGCAATTCAAACTGCGTAGAAGACTAATTTTTTGGGGCAGCACACAAAGTGGATAAAAACATCAGTAGTCGCAGCACGCTGGATAAAGCGCTCAGAATAAATCTCGACGAAAAGAAGTATGGCACCATCGTCGAA
>JAASSH010000038.1 GCA_021767985.1 Gammaproteobacteria bacterium
CCTGACGCGGGCGGCCCTGTGGGACGAAGTCAAGGACCGGCTCGATTCGCTCGGCAGCCTGCTGTCCGGCGGCCAGCAGCAGCGCCTGACCATTGCGCGCGCGCTGTCGCAGGATCCGGACCTGCTGATGCTCGACGAGTTTTCGATCGCGGTCGACCCGGTAACGACGATGCGCATCGAGGACGTGCTGAAAGAATTGAAACACGACATGACGATCATTCTCGTGACCAACCTGGTACAGCAGGCCCGCCGGCTGGCCGACCGCACCGCGTTTTTCCTCGAGGGCGAGTGCGTCGAAATCGGCGACACCGAGGATTTATTCACCGGCAAGGTGCAGGATTCCCGCACCACCGATTACATCGAGGGCCGATTCGGTTAAGGGGTATAAATGATGGAAATGAGCACGGCGCCAAACCTGACCGAGACCGAAGTCGATCCCGGCATCGGTATGGCAATCAGCACCAGCGACCTGAACCTGTGGTACGGCGATTTCCAGGCGCTGTACGACATCAACCTGAAAGTCAAGCAGGGCCTGGTGACCTCGATGATCGGCCCATCGGGTTGCGGTAAGTCTACTTTCTTACGCAGCGTAAACCGGATTAATGAACGCCTTGGCTACGTTAGTATCAATGGTTCCATAGACGTATTTGGTAACAATATTTACGATCCCCAGGTGGAGCTGGTACAAGTCAGGAAACAGGTCGGTATGGTGTTTCAACGACCCAACCCGCTGCCGACGTCGATTCGCGAGAATATCCTGTTTGGCCACAAGCTACATAATCGCGATAAAAAATACAGCCGCGATGACGAGGACGAAATTGTCGAGGAGTCATTACAACAGGTTCTGCTGTGGGACAAGGTCAAGGATCACCTGAAGCGCAAGGCAACCGAATTATCGCTGGAAGAACAGCAAAAATTATGCATCGCACGTTTGCTTCCGGTTAAGCCGAGGATTCTGCTCATGGATGAACCCTGTTCGGCGCTCGATCCGAAAGGCACCGCCGCGGTCGAGGAACTGATCTGGGAACTGCGCGGCAAGTACTCGATCCTGATAGTCACCCACAACATGGCGCAGGCGCGCCGCGCCAGCGAAGAATGCATCTTCATGCTAATGGGTAAAGTCGTCGAACACACCGATACCGCCGAGATGTTCGTTACCCCGCAGCATCAGGAAACGGCCGATTACATCGAAGGACGCTACGGCTGAACCCCCTGCCACAACTCCATAAATTCGTTACGTAAATAGTTCGCAGCATTTCTTTATTTGCATATCGGTCATTCCGGCATAAAATAGTAGGGTTATTATTCACTTAGCCCTGCCGTACGGGAGTCACTTGGCTAAAACACTGGTAGAAGATCTCGAGGAAACCCGGATTCCGTTTCTGAGAGGCATCCTGATTCGCAGCCTGCAGGACGCGGGCCTCGAATTCGACGAAGCTTCCCAAATTGCCTCTGAAATTCGTAACGAACTCGCCGACACCGACCTGATTTCCACCGTCGACCTGAACCAAATGGTGTACGAGCGATTGAAGTTGCTCAAAAAGGAGAATGTCGTCTATCGTTACGAGAATCGTAATATCCCGTTGACGGTCGAGGTCGAGCAACAGTGCGGACGCATTAGTCCATTTTCACGACTCAAATTTCGAAATAGCCTGGAAACCATTGGACTCAAATCCCGGGAATCGGACGACGTCGTGCATATGCTGCAGGAACACCTGGCTAACAAGTCTATTAAAACCATTAAATCCAGAAACCTGGCGATGCTGATATACAGGTACCTGCGCCAATCCAGCAAACTTGGACCAGCGGTCGCCCATCGCTGGCTGGTCTGGCACGATTTTATCAATAGTGGCCGTGAGTTAATTTTTCTGATTGGGGGTACCGCCGGTTGCGGCAAGAGCTCCACGGCGAACATGCTCGCCAACCGACTGGAAATAGTACGCACGCAGTCCACGGACATGCTGCGTGAAGTCATGCGCACGATGATCCCTGAACAGCTGATGCCGGTGTTACACCAGTCATCCTTTACCGCCTGGAAGGGTTTGCCCGGCCGGAAGAAGAACAAAGGCGAGGTACCCGAAGCACTACTGGTGCAGGGTTATCGCAGCCAGGCCGATTTACTCTCGCTTGCGATCGAAGCCGTCGTAGACCGTGCGACGCGCGAACACGTGTCACTGGTACTGGAGGGGGTACATATTCATCCCGCCTTCATGGAAAAGCTCCAGGCCGAAACCGATGCCGTGGTGATACCGGTTATGCTGGGCTTGTTAAAACGCAAGCACCTGCAACAAAGAATTAAAGACCGCAGCACCAATGTTCCGGACCGGGGCGCAGAGCATTACCTGCAATATTTTGACGAAATCTGGCGCCTGCAAACTTACCTGCTATCGGAGGCCGACCGGGCTAATATCCACATTGCAGTCAACGAAAACCGGGACAAGATTTTCTCGGAAATCATGCGCTTTACCATTGCGACCCTGGCTAAAAACTTTGACAGCACGCCGGAAAAAGTTTTCGGTGCGAAAGCTTTTGTCGATGTCAAAGAGTAACGGAAAATAGTCGGCTCTTATTCTCTGGCGTCACTCTATCGTTGTACTATCAGGGATTTCGACCCGCCCTCTCGAAGGGTATTTTGATAGCCCCGTCACGCACAAATCCAGACGCTTTGCCGAGTTCGTCGTAGCGCACGCAGTTTTTCCCCTCGAACTGAAAATCACCGATATAGCGGAATGGTATTGCGTGTTTCAGGCTGGCGGCATAATTGAGATCAAGAAAATGGCTGACAATGCCTCTGATAACGCCGGCATGCGACACGATCAATACCGTACGCTCAGGATGCTCTAGCACAAGTGACGAAATAAACCGGACGCTGCGTTGCTGCATCTGTCTAAAGCTCTCACCGTCGGGATAAACAAGATCCGGGGATTCCTTATGTTGCGGATAGTGTTCATAAACCCAGGACTTTTTCCTGGTTTGCAGCTTCCCGTAGTTGATTTCTTTCAGTTCCGGGACAGCGATGACGTCAGCCATTCCGAATAACTCGGCATAAGTCATCGCGGTCAGTCGCGCACGCTCCAGATCACTCGAATAAATTGCATCGAGGCCAACACTATTTGCCTGCAGGCGATTACCAATAAACTCGACATCTGCCTTCCAACCAGGCCTGGGTGGCGAATCGCACCAGCCCAGGATACGCCCTGCTGCGTTCGATTGAGTCTGGTAATGCCTGCTAAGAATAACGCGCATCCGTGCAGCATAGACACTTATAACCCTGTTGCAAAGCCCCATTATCGGATCGCCACCGAGACCAATCACCAGTGAAGCTTCGCGGTTACCACTATTAGCGGTTACCACTATTAATTGAAGCTGTGTTGATACGCCCTCGTCATCTCATCAGCTTGACCCACATCAATTTTCCCCATAGCGAAATCGGGATATACTCGAAATATTCGTCACGCAGTGGCATGATCACCGTTTCATATTCCATAGACTGGAGGTTCGCATGCGAACTACAAACCCAATTGCTTCTCTGCTCGGAAAGTCACCGTTCAAACCGATGCAGGCACACATGCGGATTGTTAACGAGTGTGTAGCGCATGTGCCCGCTCTTTTCGAAGCGCTTATCGCGGGAGATCAAGCCGAGGTCGTCAAACTGAAAGACCTCATCTTTGTCAAGGAACAGGAGGCAGACGACCTCGAGCATGAACTGCGTGCCTCATTGCCAAAAAGCCTGTTTCTGCCAGTGGATCGACGCGACCTGCTCGAGTTACTGGAAACGCAGGATTACATCGCTGACACCGCTCAGGATATTGCCGGCCTGATGATCGAGCGTGATATGACGGTGCCGGAGGGTATGGCGGAGCCGCTGCGGGAACTGGTGCAGCGATGCGTTGATGCCTGCAACCATGCATCAAAAATAATCGAAGAGATGGATGAGTTGATCGAGGCGGGTTTCAGCGGACGTGAAGCCACCAGGGTCTATGAAATGGCGGATCAGCTCAACCTGATAGAGGACGAGACCGACGAGATGGGTGTAAAGCTGACACAGGCCCTCTTCGCAAAAGAGGACGAAATGAAGCCAGTGTCGGTGATGTTCTGGTATCAGATGATCCAGTGGATCGGAGATATGGCGGATTATGCCGAAAAGGTAGGTAACCGCATGCGCCTGCTGATAGCTCGCTAGCGCAGGCTGAAAGGCCAGGCACAGACCTGAGATTTAAATTGCCTGGTTTATGCAGATTCGATCAGGTTTTGATACAACCAGAATCGTAATTCAACAAATCAAGAAGAATTAGGAGGGCATATGGAGATTATCACCGAGTGGGGCACGGTTTTTATCGTGCTCGGTGTAATTTTCGGGGCTTATATGGCCTGGGGTATTGGCGCCAACGACGTGGCCAATGCCATGGGTACACCCGTTGGTTCCGGGGCCATCACCGTCAAGCAGGCGATTATCATCGCCGCTATCTTCGAGTTCGCCGGTGCATTCATCGCCGGCGGGCAGGTAACCAAGACCATCCGCAAGGGCATCATCGACCCCAGTACCATTACCGGGAATCCGGAGTTCCTTGTCTACGGGATGCTGGCGGCACTGCTGGCGGCCGCGATCTGGCTCATGGTTGCATCCACCCGTGGCTGGCCGGTTTCCACGACCCATACCATCATCGGTGCCATCGTCGGCTTCGCAATGGTCGGCATTGGAATGGATGCGGTCAACTGGGGCAAGATCGGAAATATCGTTGCCAGCTGGCTGGTTTCTCCCCTCGTCGGCGGTACTATTGCCCTGCTGCTGATGATCAGCATCCGCAAGCTGATCCTGGACACGGAGGAACCCTTCGAAAAAGCCAAGCTCTGGGGCCCGGTCTACGTGTTCCTGGTCGGCTGGATAGTCGGCCTGGTCACGCTGTTCAAGGGCCTCAAACACCTCAAGCTGGAACTCACCGGCTTGCAGAGCGTGGTTGCGGCGACCGTTATCGGTCTTGTTCTCGCCTTCATAGGCAAGCTGCTGATCAGTAGAGTCAAAGTCGACAAGGAGGCGGAAAAGGAATACCACTACGCCAGCGTGGAAAAGGTGTTCGTGCCGCTGATGATCTTCACCGCGGCCGCGATGGCCTTCGCGCACGGATCAAACGACGTGGCTAACGCCATCGGTCCGCTGGCGGCGGTGGTTTCCATCGTTCAGAGTGGCGGCGAAGTCGTGCAGAAGGCCGGCTTGCCGCTGTGGATCCTCGCTCTTGGTGGTGTCGGTATCGTAGTTGGCCTGGCCACGATGGGTTATAAGGTCATGGAGACCATTGGCACCAAGATCACGGAATTGACGCCGACGCGGGGCTATTGCGCGACGCTGGCTGCTGCCACGACCGTCGTGCTTGCATCGAAGACCGGCCTGCCGGTATCGACCACCCAGATAGCGGTAGGCGCCGTCATGGGTGTGGGCCTCGCGCGCGGTGTCGGCGCCATCGATCTGCGTGTCGTTGGAGGTATTATCCTGTCCTGGTTCGTCACCTTGCCCGCGGGCGGTATTCTGGCTGCGCTGATCTTTTTCCTGCTCAAGGGGATGTTTGGCTAAAGCGCTCCCAAATGCTTAGAATGAGCCCCCGGCTCAAGGGGGCTTTTTATTGCGCTGCGCGTTATGAATTCGATGCCTGATCAAGACTTTGATGCCTTCCAGCTAAAAACCAGGCCGATCGCGGATCTGCAGACGATGAAAGGCGTTAAATTTCCGGCCGATATCACCTTTCGCCAACTGTTGATAACCGGCCCGCCAGGTGCTGGAAAGAGTACTCTGGTGCACAAACTGAAAGGCTGGCCCGACGAAGGCTATATCGATCTATCGCTGAACAAATGGTGGACGGTAAAGGCCCTCAACCTGCGTCCCCGCGAGATCCATCTCGGCTTTCCGTGTCAGGGGTACAAGGACGCGCTGGCGGTATTCGACAAGGAATGGATCGAGTCGCTGACACCGCCGGAACTGGATCTGGACAGAATCAAGATACCGCCGCCGAAACGCTATTTCTTTTCCGTCAATTGGCGCAAACGCTATGCTTTCGAGTTCCTGATACCGAAGGCGGAAGTGCTGTTAGCGCAGCGGCGCCGGCGTAAGAAGGAATACGGAATGCATCATGTCGACGAGGGTGTGACCCTGAAACGAGTCGAAAATCAGATCATCATCTACCAGATGGCCGCCCTTCATTTATGCCGCAGCGGCCTGATTGTCTATATCCGCGAGGGAACAGACGGTGTACCCTTGGAAATCATTGAATCCGAGAGCGGTTAAGATGGCGCGGTTCGAGAGCCGAAAACTATTCAGAAAACTCTTCAGGAAAGTCCTGCAGCGCATATTTCCGAGCCTGGTCCAGTACCAGGAGGTCGACATCAATGAGACCTACAGCTTATCCGACGGAAAGAAGATCAAGACGCACATCAGGGATTATCCCTTCGAGATAAACCTTCATCCTGACGGCAAGGTACTGCATTTGTATCCGGAGCCGGCACTCGATTGCGGCGGCGACGGCGTTGCAACGAATAGCTATATCCTGTTTGACCCGGACATTTTCTACTCGGATATCTGCGGATTCTATCGTCTCCAGGACGAAGACGAGATTACCCTGGGAGGCGGCGATCCGGAGCAGCGCGCAATTCTCAACATTTCCAAAAAAACCCCTGCGCGCAAGCTCAGCATCAGCAATGAAGATGGATCGCTGACTTTCCAGAGCCTTGTTTCGAACCCGAAATCCAGCATCGCACCATTGCTAAAAGACAAAAAGGTGAAACGGGTGGTCAGCTGGCGGCGGAAGAAGCTGCGCAGATTGAGAGAGATTTTCGGCAATCCCATCGCATTGCTTCCGCCCGACGAAGCAATCGCGTTGCAGCAGGAGGTCAACGAAATCCTCGAACATGAAAAGTACCGTCCCAGGGATAAGGACGGCAGGCCAGGCGGTGTCGTCGCGCTGCCCGATGAATCGACAACCGTCATCGTGGGAGACCTGCATGCCAGGGTCGACAATCTGCTCCTGGTATTGAGCCAGAATAATTTCCTGGAAGCGCTGGACGCGGGCCGCGCGACCCTGGTGATCATTGGGGACGCCGTCCACCCCGAGGGCGATACCGCGTTGGATGAAATGGAGAGCTCCATGTTGATGATGGACCTTATCTTCAAACTCAAGGTCCACTTCCCGCAACAGGTTTTCTATCTCAGGGGAAATCACGATAGTTTTGCGGAGGAAATAGCCAAGAACGGCATCCCGCAGGGGCTGCTTTGGGAGAAGACGCTACGAAAGCAGCGCGGAAAGGAATATAAAAAGGAGATGAGTCGATTCTATGAGCTGCTGCCGTATGTCGCATATTCCAGGCATTTCGTTACCTGCCACGCCGCCCCCCCGGTATCTTCTACAAGCCTGAACAAGATCATCAATATCAAAACTAATCGGAATCTGTATAACGAGCTCGCAAACAACCGCCTGCGGCAAGCAAACCGGCCATCGGGTTACACCAGGTCTGATGTAAAGAGATTCCGTAAGTGTCTCGGTCTGGCAAAGAATACGCCGCTTATCGTGGGTCATACCTGCCTGAGCCTAGACGATACGCTGTGGGAAAACGTTAACGACATCGAGAACCACCACGTGGTCTACTCCAGTGATACTGAATGGGTAGGCCTGATGGCCCAGATTGGGGACAGGTTTTATCCGTTCAGGTATCCGGCGGAGCCCATGATGTCGATTATCAACGCCGTCCCGGAAGAAGAAGAGACCAGTTCCGCACCGATAGAGCAGGCTGTTGGATGACGGCCCGCGTTTGGCTTAGAGCGGGTTATCGCAGAATTTCGATCTGGCGATAATCAGACCGGGTAGCGAGCCTTGAGTCCCTGGTAAACCGCTTCACGGAAATCAGCACTGTTACTATCGAGAGTAATCAGCAGCTCTGCGAGATGTTCATTATCCTCCCTGCCATGCCATGTCTTGACATAGCTGCCGTCCTTGTAGCCGTGATCCTGGCGAAAGAAATTCAGCACGTTCTTGCCGACATAGGTTCGATACAACTGATCGAAGTCCATCCCGATCAGGGTCATGACATTGGCGAAGTCGGAAAAGTGCATCGATTTGCTGGCAATCGTGGTTTGCGCCATGTTTTCGATCGCGGCGCGGATGTCTTCGTCGTGGCGCGGATCGGACAGCTCGGCCTCGATGCGCGCGGCGACCACCTCGTTGTCCGCATCCTGCAGCAGGTAGTCGCTCATCGCAAAGTGCATGATATCGACCAGTTCCAGCCGCACCTGCTCGAGATCGGGTTGCTGGTGCTTCCACCATTTCCAGCCGTAGTGATCGAGCATCTCCGCGCACTCGGTCCAGATCGCGCGGTACCAGGCGTTACCGGCCTGGCGCCAGTCCGGGTTGACGCGCGCGTTCATCGCGTCCTGCATTTCGAGCATTATCAGTAATTGGGCTTTCATGGCGGGTCGCAGCACAAAAACCGAGAGTGTACCGGAGCCGTCCGGCAGCCGCCACAGTTCGGCTAAATACCGTACAACCAGGGCAACAAGAAACTTAAAATCGCCCACATGATAACGATCAGCGGCAGACCCGCGCGCACGAAATCGGCAAAGCTGTAGTTACCGGCGTTCATTACCAGCAGGTTGGTCTGGTAGGCCATTGGCGTCGCGAAACTCATATTGGCGCCGAATATTACCGCCAGCACGAAGGGTTCCGCCGGCTGCCCCAGCTGATGTGCGATGCCGATCGCGATCGGCGTGCCGATCACCGCGGCGGCGTTGTTGGAAACCACGTTGGTCAGCAGCGCCATCATCGCCAGCAGCCCGCTCAGAATCATCGCCGGCGAGGCGCCCGCGGTGAACGCCACGTAGGCACTCGCGATCATATCGGCGCCGCCGGTTTCGACCATCGCGGTGCCCATCGCAAGGCTGGTCACGATCAGCAGGATAACCGAGGCGCTGAGTGCGCGAGTGGTGTCGAACCACTTGATACAGCCGGTCAGCAGCATCAGCATCACGCCGCACAGGGCGCTGACCGCGATCGGCAGCAGGCCGAATGCCGCCATCAGGATGATCCACAGCATGATAATCAGCGCCAACGGCGCTCGGCGTGAAATCGGCAGTGCTGCCTTGGCATCGAGCACCAGCAGGTTGCGGCTCGACTTCAGGCGCTTGATATTATTGACCGCACCCTGGACCAGCAGCACGTCACCCGAATGCAGGCGCGTCTCCTCGGTATGCTCGCTACCCTGCTGGCTGGCCCACTTGTTCGAGCGGAAAAGCGCCAGTACCATCAACTGGTAACGTTCGCGGAAC
>JAASSH010000302.1 GCA_021767985.1 Gammaproteobacteria bacterium
AGGAACACGACGAAAGCCTGCGAAACCTTGTCATACAGATCGTGATTGCGTAACTCCTCGATAAAGATGTGATCGGCAAGCCTGAGCGTGTCGGCAAACTCTTTTTTCACTTCGCCGAGAATTCGCACGCCGAGCCCGGGCCCCGGGAACGGGTGCCGATAAACCATGTCACGCGGTATCCCGAGTTCGACCCCAATTTGCCGCACCTCGTCCTTGAACAGTTCACGCAGCGGCTCGACCAGGTCGAGCTTCATCTCTTCCGGCAGTCCGCCGACGTTATGATGCGACTTGATCAAATGTGCCTTGCCGGTGGCGGCGCCGGCGGATTCGATGACATCCGGGTAAATCGTGCCCTGGGCGAGCCACTTCGCGTTTTCGAGCTTGCCGGCCTCTTCCTCGAAGATGTCGATAAACAGGTTACCGATCGCCTTGCGCTTGTCCTCCGGATCGGTCAGACCCTCGAGCTTCGACAGGAAACGCGCCTCGGCGTCGACGCGGATCACGTGCACGCCCATATGCTCGGCGAACTGCTCCATCACATGATCGCCTTCGCGATAACGCAGCAACCCGGTATCGACAAAGATACAGGTCAACTGATCGCCGATAGCCCTGTGCAGCAGTGCCGCCACTACCGACGAATCGACACCGCCGGAAAGCCCGAGCACGACTTCATCCTGCCCTACCCGCGCGCGCACATCGGCCAGCGTCGCGTCGATAATATTGGCCGAAGTCCATTGCGAGCCGCAGCCGCAGATCTGGTGTAAAAAGCGTGCGTAGATCGCAACCCCCTGGCGCGTATGCGTAACCTCAGGGTGAAACTGCAAACCATAGATGTGCCGTTCCTCGTCGGCCATGCCGGCGATCGGCGCGCTGTCGGTGCTCGCCATTAGTTTGAAGCCGGGCGGCAACTCGGCTACCCGGTCGCCGTGCGACATCCAGACGTCGAGCATGCCGTAACCTTCGCTGGTTTCGTGGTCCTGGATATCGCGCAGTAACTCGGTATGCCCGCGGGCGCGCACGCTGGCATAGCCAAACTCGGATTTGCCGACATTCTCGACCTTTCCGCCAAGCTGCTGCGCGATGGCCTGCATGCCGTAACAGATACCGAGAATCGGTACTCCAAGGTCGAACAGCGCTGCGGGAACCTCCGGCTTTTCGCTATCGAGCGTCGACTCGGGGCCACCCGACAGGATGAATCCGCGCGCGCCAAATCTTTCGATGTGCGTGACCTCGGCGTCCCACGGGTAGATTTCGCAGTAGACCCCGGCCTCGCGCACGCGGCGCGCGATTAGCTGGGTATACTGCGATCCGAAATCCAGGATCAGGATTCTATCGTCATGCAGATCGGTCATCGGTTATCCGTCGTACCGGCGAAAGCCGGTACCCATTGCAAATATGGATCTGAAGTCAAACGGAAAGCCCTCGGGCTTTCCGGCCAATATTTATGCAGGATTGAAAATAGGCCCCGGCTCGCGGGCCGGGGAGACGTAATCCGTTCATTCATACCTGGTAATTCGGCGCTTCCTTGGTAATGGTTACATCGTGAACATGCGATTCTCGCATGCCGGCATTCGATACCTTGACGAATTCGGGGCGGGTCCGCATTTCTTCGATGGTGGCGCAACCGACGTATCCCATGCTGGAGCGCACGCCGCCGAGTAACTGGTAAATAGTATTGGTCAGCGGGCCTTTGAAAGGCACCCGCCCCTCGACGCCTTCAGGTACCAGTTTTTCATCGGCGCTGTCCGCCTGGAAGTACCGGTCGCTCGACCCTTTCTGCATCGCCGCGATCGACCCCATGCCGCGATAGGATTTATAGGATCGACCCTGGAACAACTCAACTTCGCCGGGTGCTTCCTCGGTGCCGGCGAACATGCTGCCGATCATGACCGCATGCGCGCCCGCGACCAGCGCCTTGGCGATGTCGCCGGAAAAGCGAATACCGCCGTCGGCGATCACCGCGACGTCGGTATCCCGCAGCGCTTCGGCGACGTTGCTGATGGCTGAAATCTGCGGCACGCCGACCCCGGCAACGATACGCGTGGTGCAAATCGATCCAGGGCCGATACCGACCTTGACCGCATCGGCGCCGGCATCGACCAGGTCGCGCGCCGCGGCGCCGGTAGCGATATTGCCGCCGATGACCTGGATATCCGGGAAGTTTTGTTTGACCCAGGCGACCCGATCGATCACGCCGCGCGAATGGCCGTGCGCGGTATCCACCACGATGACATCGACCTCGGCCTCCACCAGCGCGCTGACGCGCGCCTCGGTATCATCGCCGGTGCCGACCGCGGCGCCGACGCGCAGTCGATCGTAGCGGTCCTTGCAGGCGCGAGGAAAGTCGGTTGACTTGGTTATATCCTTGACCGTGATCATGCCCCTGAGATCGCCCGCGTCGTTGACCACCAGCACGCGCTCGAGCCGGTGCTTATGCAGCAAATCGAGCACCTCGTCCTTTTCGGCGCCCTCGCCGACGGTTACCAGGTTTTCACGCGGGGTCATGATCGATGACACCGGTTGATCGAGGTTGCGTTCGAAGCGCAGGTCGCGCTTGGTGACGATGCCCACCAGCCCGGTTTCGCCGATCACCGGCAGGCCCGAAATCCTGCGTTGTTCGGTGAGCGCGATAACGTCCCTGACCAGCGTGTCGGACGAAATCGTGATCGGGTCCTTGATGACGCCACTTTCGTGTTTTTTGACGCGTGCGACCTGCGCCGCCTGCTCTTCGACCGGCAGGTTCTTGTGCACGATCCCGAGGCCGCCTTCCTGGGCGATCGCAATCGCCAGCCTGGACTCGGTCACCGTGTCCATGGCCGCCGACACCAGCGGGATATTGAGCTCGATTTTGCGCGTCAGGCGGGTCTGCAGTTGCGCCTCGTTTGGCAGAACTTCCGATTTTGCCGGCACCAGTAATACATCATCGAAAGTGAGGGCTTCCTGGCTGATACGCATGGTAACTCCGGCGGGTCTGTTGCAAAGCGCGATTATAAATTAATGCGCGCTCAAGCGTAAGTGAGATTATCGGAATCTGTGCCCGAATCCGCAAATTTCAATCGGGTCCGGCTCGATTGCCTGCCAGGGATCGACCGGGGTGGTGCAAATTGCAGGTTCGGTTAGAATATCCGCTGACAATTCCCAAGGCTTAAACTGCATGCAACCCGCGCAGCCCACCACCGAGGCCATCTGGACGGTTTCGGCGCTCAATTTCGAAGTCAAGCAGATGCTTTCCCAGGGCATCGGTACGTTGTGGATCGAGGGTGAAATTTCCAATTTTGCCTGTCCCGCTTCGGGCCACTGGTACTTCACGCTGAAGGACGAAAAAGCGCAATGCCGCGCCGCGATGTTCAAGGGGCGCAATAGCCGCGTTGGATTCCAGCCGCAAAACGGCCAGCAGGTACTGCTGCGGGCCCAGGTCACGCTGTATGAGGCGCGTGGCGAATTCCAGCTCGTGGTCGACCACCTGGAAGACGCGGGCGTCGGCGAACTGATGCGCCGCTACGAGCAACTCAAGGCGCAGCTGAGCCAGGAAGGACTGTTCGACAGCGCCTGGAAAAGACCGTTGCCCGCCCATCCGGAAAAAATCGCCCTCGTTACCTCCGCCAGCGGCGCCGCGATTCGCGACGTGTTATCGGTAATTGAGCGCCGCGCGCCGCATATACCGGTGGTCGTGTTTCCCACCCCGGTACAGGGTGAAACCGCGGCGGCGCAAATCCGCCAGGCGCTCAGGCGCGTGCTCGATTATGGCGAATGCGACGTCGTACTGCTGGTGCGCGGAGGCGGTTCGCTCGAGGATCTCTGGTGTTTCAACGACGAGGCCCTGGCGCGCGACATCGCCGCTTACCCGCTGCCACTGGTCACCGGCGTCGGCCACGAAATCGACTTCACAATCGCCGATTTCGTCGCCGACCTGCGCGCGCCGACGCCTTCGGTAGCCGCCGAAACCGTGACGCCGGATATCCACGAGATGATGCAGGGCATCGATGACCGGGTGGCTCGCCTGCTGGGACAGCTCGAGTCGCGCCTGCAACAATCGCGCGAACGTCTGAAGTACCTC
>JAASSH010000303.1 GCA_021767985.1 Gammaproteobacteria bacterium
GATCGAACTCGATATGGAGAACGCGCCCAACTCCAGCGAGAATTTTCTCGCTTATGTCGATGACGGCTACTACGTCGATACGACGTTCCACCGGGTTATCCCTGGCTTCATGATTCAGGGTGGAGGCATTACCGCCGACATGATGGACAAACCGAGTAAGCGTGCCCCGATTGAAAATGAAGCCAACAACGGCCTGAAAAACGACCGCGGTACGCTGGCGATGGCTCGCACCAGCGATCCGCATTCCGCCACCTCGCAGTTTTTCATCAATCACTCCGATAACGATTTTCTGAATTTCACCAGCGAGACAATGCAGGGCTGGGGCTACGCCGTGTTCGGCAAGGTGACAGACGGTATGGACGTCGTCGACGCGATCGCCCAGGTGTCTACCGGCAACAAGGGCGGTCACCAGAATGTGCCCAACGAAACCATCACGATAACCGCAGTCAGCCGGCAGTAGTTATTGCACGCCGTATGAACGATGAGTATCTGTTCATCTCGGACTGCCATCTGGATCCAAATCGGCCACAGGTAGCAGCCGCCCTGCTTCGGTTTTTACAGGAGCGCGCGGCGACTGCCAGCCATCTTTATATTCTGGGCGACCTGTTCGAAGTCTGGCTCGGTGACGATGACCCAGCGCTGGAGCATCAGCCGGTTGTCGATGCACTGCAGCGTCTGGCAGCTGCAATCCCGGTCTATTTCATGGCCGGCAATCGGGATTTTCTGCTGGGCCGGGATTTCGCCGCCCGGATCGGCATAAGCCTGCTCGAGGAACCCCAGTTTTTGCAGCTCGGTAAGCGACGGATTCTATTGATTCATGGCGACACGCTGTGCACCGACGACCACGACTATCAGCGCTTTCGCGACATGGTGCGCAGCGCCGCGTGGCAATCCGAGTTCCTGGCCCAACCGCTGGCAGAGCGCCAGCGAATTGCGGCCGGGCTGCGCAGTGACAGCGCCAACGCCATGGCACAAAAATCCGCCGAAATCATGGACGTCAACCAGCAGGCGGTCCGGGACTGCTTCGATCAAAACCAGGTCGACACCATAATCCACGGGCACACGCATCGTCCCGCTGTTCACCGTTACGGGACCGAACTGCAAAGACTGGTGCTGGGAGACTGGAATCCAGGGCCCAGTTACCTGAGCTGGGATCAGCAACAGGATTTCAGGCTGGTGGACCCCAGGGTCTAGCCGCCCTGCTCCAGCGCTTCCAGCTCGGTACTGGCAAAACCAGCCTCGATCCGCGCGGGATAGTTAAAGGGCCCGCGCAGCTTACCTTGCATAAATTGCCCGATCAGCTCGCGGAAGGTAGCTGGCGCGTCGAGGTTCTGTTGCTCGCAAAGCCAGCAAAACCAGTCGTTACCGATGCGCACGTGTCCTATTTCGTCGCGATATATCGTTTCCAGTATCCCGGCCGCGGCTTCATCCCCGAATTGCCTGAACTTGGTGATCATGGCGGGGGTAACGTCCAGTCCCCGCGCCTCCATCACGCGAGGCACCAGTGCCATGCGGTGCAGCAGGTTGTCACGTGTCTTGCAAACCATGTCCCACAGCCCTCGATGCGCCGGGTAAGCGCCGTAGTAACTGCCACGCCGTTTCAATTCCGCTTCCAGCATCTGAAAATGCCGGGCTTCCTCGCTCGCGACCAGCAGCCAGTCGCCGATGAAATCGGATGGTACGTCGCGAAAACGATAAACCGCGTCGAGCGCGATATTGATGGCGTTGAATTCGATATGCGCAAAAGCGTGCAGTAACCGGATTCTCCCCGATTCGCTGGCAAAGCTGCGACGTTCCAGCCGACGCGGGTCGACCAGTTCCGGCTTTGACGGCCGGCCGGGGTCTTCGATTGGCAGTATTTCCGTGTCCACGCCACCTATGACCGGCTGCCGTTCCCATGACTGATGCAGTTGCGCCGTCATCTGGCACTTTTTGCGGGTATCGGCCTCCATGATGGCGGCCTCGAGCTGGCGATAAAAATCAGCCATCGAGACCGCGCGACAGGTCGTCGATGATATCGTCGAGATCCTCGAGCCCCACCGCGACTCGAATCAGCCCCTCGCTGATCCCGACCTGCCGTTTTAATTCGTCACTGACCCGGCCATGCGTGGTCGTAGCGGGATGCGTGATCGTGGTCTTTACGTCTCCGAGATTGGCGGTAATAGACAATATTCTGGTGGCATCGATTGCACGCCAGGCGCTTGCGCGCCCACCACTGACAACAAACGATACGACACCACCAAATCCGTGCTGCTGCGACTGCGCCAGCCGATGCTGCGGATGCGATTGGAGCCCGGGATAGTATACTTGCTCGACCGCGGGATGATCGACCAGAAAGCGCGCCACCTGCAGCGCCTGCTGCGAATGCGCCTGCATCCTCAGGCTGAGCGTTTCCAGGCCCTTCAGGGCGACCCAGGCGTTGAACGGGCTGAGGCTCGGACCGGTAGTGCGGATAACTCCGAATATCTCCTCGGCGACCAGCTGTTCTGGTCCCACCACCGCACCGCCAACAATACGTCCCTGGCCATCGAGATACTTGGTGGCCGAATGCACCACCAGGTCGGCACCGAACTCGAGGGGGCGTTGCAGCGCCGGCGTGCAAAAGCAATTATCCACCACCAGCAGGCAGTCATTTTCGTGTGCCAGGTCGGCCAGTACCCTGATATCAGCGATTTCGGTAAGCGGATTCGACGGTGTTTCCAGAAACAACAGCCGCGTATTGCCTTGAATCGCCCGCTTCCAGCCGTCCAGGTCGTTCATGCCGACAAAGCTGGTCTGGATACCGAACCTGGGCAGGTACTTGTCGAACAGGGTCGTGGTCGTGCCGAACACCGAACGCGAGCTGACGATATGGTCTCCTGACTTCAGCAAGGCCACGCACAGGCTCATGATAGCCGCCATGCCTGACGCGGTCGCGACGCAGGCTTCACCGCCTTCCATTGCCGCCAGGCGTCGCTCGAAAGCCTGTGTCGTCGGATTGGTAAAACGCGAGTAAATGTTGCCAGGTTCATCGCCGGCGAACCTTGCGGCGGCCTGGGCCGCATTCTCGAAAACGAAGCTCGAAGTCGCAAATATAGCTTCGCTGTGCTCGAGTTCAGCCGTACGCTGTTGACCGCTTCTGACGGCCAGCGTATCGAAACCAGGGTTGTCGTTATTCACGGAGTTTCTCCAAAATCGAAAAACTCGGAAGGGGGAACGGTACGGAAAGAATTCTGAACCACCCTCTTTAGCAAATTTATTTGTGGAACCGTTTGACGGAACCCGGGCGCCTGCAAGCCGAGTAACAAATTAGCGCCGCCGCGAAACGATATGACGAAGGATCAGGCTTGTCAAGCAGCCGCGGTTTTCTTCTTTATAACGACCCGAGCGGGCTTTAAGAATCGTTTCGATAAATATTACCGATCGGTTCGATTCATTACCTGATCAATACCAGATCATTTACCAGTATGTCTTCGAACAGCTCGATCACATCGTCGTTTCTCATGCGTATGCATCCTGCCGAAACAGGTTCACCGATACGTTTTTCGTCCGATGTACCGTGGATATAGATGTAGCGGGAATAAGTGTCGCAGTTACCATCACGATTGACGCCTGGCTCCAATCCATCGAGCCACAAAATTCGCGACGTGATTTCGTCCTGATCACGATTATCCAGACTGCGGACGATTCTACCGGTGGGCTCGCGCGCTTCGAAAACCATGCCCCTGGGTTGCCCACCGCCTATCTTCTGGCACACGCGATGGATCCCCAGCGGCGTCTTGTATGAATCGACCTGGTTGCCCATACCGTTGGCGGCGGTAGATATCGGGTAGCTTCGATTATTCTCACTCTCGATATCGATCCGATGCAGTTGTTGCCGGGTGGAGTCGATCACGATGAAAGGGCGCTCGTCGGCCAGTGCGGAATTTCCACTCACACTGGCGGCGACTTCCCGCTTAATATCCTGCCAGCGCATCAGGCGTTATTATGCAATTCCATGCCGACGACTGTAATTTGTTCATCGGTCGCTTCCTTGGCCGAATCGCTGCGCAGATTACTGATCTTATCGAGATA
>JAASSH010000304.1 GCA_021767985.1 Gammaproteobacteria bacterium
GGGATAATCCTTGAGTGGCACGTGCACCTTGGTGCGTTCCTTCATGAGGGAGAGCGACATTTCGGGCGGAACCGGCGCCTCCATCTGGATGTAGGTGGCCAGCATCTTGATTTCTTCCTTGCTGAAGATATCGTCGAAGTTGTTCATACCACCTTCGGTACCGATTTTGATAATCTTGGCCAGCCGCTTGGTGCCGATTTTCAGCGTGCCCTTTTGCTTCTTCGCTTTGTTACCTTCCGGCAACAAGGCCTTGCCGGTTGCGCCCTGACGCAGAACCCCGTGGCAACCGGCACAACGCTGGAAGTACATGCTTTTTGCCTGCTCGAACTCGGCCTCGTTCAATGGCTCGAATTTTTTCTTGGCAGCAAAAGATACCCCGGTTGTTGTGGCCAGTCCGATACACGCGGCTGCGAGAAGTGCACCCTGTATGGTCTTTCTTTTGATATTCATCGATCGTGCTCCTGACTGAAGATTAATGATTCATTCGCATGAATCATCGAATTAAGATGTTGTTTCAGGAGTGACACTATGCTTCTGAGGTCAAGCTTTCCTTGACTTTTGTCAAAAGCAAAAAATCGATGAAAAACGCAACTGGTGCGCTAAGCCGGGACGGCCCGGGGGCGCCGGCGTCGGATTACGCGTATACGCGCTGGTTAAGGCCTGGCGACCGCGGGAATTTGTCGATCGGGTCCCGCCCCGGGGACCCTGGAATATGCAGGAATCCCGATTACTGCGGGATGGTCGAGGTGAAGTCTTTCTCGCCACCAGCCGCCTGTTCGGGCGTCGACAGCTGTTCCTTGACGCGGGCGATGAAAGCGTCGGTCGAGTTGCGCGACTTGTCATCGTTCGCTGCACCGGCATTGGGCGGTATTACGACCGTCTCGATAAAATCGTCGTCGTCGGATTCCGGCTTGACCTCGGCGCTCGCATCACCGATTCCCAGGTCGATATCGACCGGTGGTTTCGGCGGGATTACCTTGGCGGCTGCCGGTGCGCTGGCCGCGGGTTTCGGCGGCTCCGACGGAGGAATCGGCGCCGAACCAAGAGGCGCGGCAGGCGCCGGGCTTTCAGGCACCGGCATCGTTGCAGTCGAATCCTTTGCCCCCGGAATCGGTGCCGAACCGAGAGGCGCTACCGGCGCGGGTGAACGCGCTGGTTCTGCCGGAGTCGGCTCGTCGGCCGGCGGAATCGGCGCCGACGCGAATGGGGAAGGCTTGTCGAATACCGCTGCCTCGGCCGATTTGTCGGCCCTGGCGGGCTCGTCGGTCGGCGGAATCGGTGCCGACGCGAACGGCGACGGTTTGTCGAATACCGCTGCCTCGGCCGGTTGCTCGACCCTGGCGGGCTTGTCGGCCGGCGGAATCGGTGCCGATGCGAACGGCGACGGTTTGTCGAATACCGCTGGTTCGGCCGCTGTTTCCGGAGCTTTGTCAGCCACGGGGGGTGCGGGTTCCGGGTTAACCGCCGCCGGTTCCGGCTTGGGTTTCGGGGCAGCCTTCGGTGCTGCCGAGGCTTTAGCCGCCGCTTCCTCGATCGCGGCGCGGTCACGTGCCGGCTCGAAACGTGCGGTATCGCGCGCGGCGCGAGTTTCGGGACTGGTATCGGTGTCGGCGGCCGCCAGGGGATTAACCTCGTCGGCAACGTCGCCCACGCCGAGTTCGAACTTCGGTGCCGCAAAATGGCTCAGGTACGCGTTCAGGCTCGGCTTCAGGCCGTAACCATCGGAAGTAACGTTGAGGCGGCGATTAAGCAGGTACAGCAGCTGCAGAGCGATCAACCGCACCGGCGCATCGTCGTTGCCGATGCCCAGCATTTCACGGTTGCTGAGCGCCAGCGGCGCGGCATTGCGCCAGGCGAAACAACCCTGTGTCGCTATTACGGCCGGCAACGCTTTCATCGGGGTTTTGATACCGGCGTTCTGACGGTTACTGATCCATAGCTCGATGTTTTCCTGGAGCTGGCGGTAGCTGTACTTGATGCCGCTGAACCCGAATACGAATGCCGGGGGTCGGCCGATCAGCTCGAAACGCCCGGTGCGTAGCGGGTCGTCGTGAACGAAGCTCCTGTTGGGGCCTGGCTTGAGGCCGTTTTTCTTGGCCAGTTTTACCATTACCGACTGGTCGACCTTGGTTTGCAGGTGCGACAGCGAGGCGCAGGTATTGAGAGAATCGAAGAAGGTTTTACGGATGAACTTGGCCCTGATCGCAAACGCGGCCAGTACCGATTCGTACAGGTAAGCCTGGTGTGCACCGCGCATGCCGATACGCGGGAAATCCCGGTTATAGACAATGATGTCCAGGTACTCCGAGCAGTTGCCGAAAGCGTCGATGACGCGGCCCGCTCCGATACCATAATTTTCCGGTAGAAATGGTTCGAGTACCGCGCGAATAAATGCCTCGCTCGCGGCCTTGTCGTCCAGATCGTCTTTGTCGATGGCGGCGATGAAATCGGCTTCGTGCGCCAAGTTCTTCGCAACCAGATTTGCCCAGTCTTCGTAATTGTTCATGATAACCTATCGCCCAGAAGCGCTTCTCTCACGTCATTATTTAGCAGATTGAAGGGAAATTTCTACATTATTCAGTGCTTTAGTTTGAATTTGTAGAATAAACCACAGGTATAGTCCCGATATTCGAAAAACTCAAGAAACTCTGTTTGCGCCACCTCACCCGGCAGCGCCCGATAAACGCAAAACGCAATTCTGCGTTTTTCTAAATTTTCCAATCACTTACGTGCTTGCGGCACGCCGGCGACCCGCGCTAACAGGCCGGAGTTTGCAACCAGCAAAAATTCCATAACTGAGATTTGCCCGATGTTGGGTTATTATGAATTTTTTAACATTTTCAATGCGATATGCGATTAATCGACCCGTCGGCTACCGAATTTGACGCCGTTTACGATCAATTTCAGTGGTCGATTCCAGCCCGGCTGAACGTTGCCCACCAGGTATGCGAGCGCCACCAGGGGCAGGCACAACGGGTTGCCGTTTACTACGAGAATGCTGCGGGCGAGCGCGCGAGTTACCGTTTCGGTGAGCTCAAGCAGTTGTCGGATCGGCTCGCCAATGCGTTACGCGCCGCGGGTATCGAGCAGGGTGACCGGGTTGCTATCGTGCTGCCACAAACCGTCGAAACCGTAATCGCGCATCTTGCCATCCACAAACTGGGGGCGGTATCGCTGCCGCTGGCTATTCTGTTCGGCCCGGAGGCGCTCGAATTCCGGCTGCGCGACAGCGGCGCGCGGGCGGCAATCGTGCATGCCAGCCGCTATGACGACGTTCGTGCCCTGCAGCCGGAGCTGCCCGAATTGTCGCGCGTCATCGGCTGCCGATGCGGCGCTTCGCAGGACGAATTCTGGAACCTGCTGCAGCAGGGCTCGGACGATTTCACGATGGTCCAGACCCGGGCCGACGATCCGGCCTGCCTGATATACACCTCGGGCACTACCGGCCCGCCGAAGGGCGCGTTGATCGCGCATCGCGCGGTGCTGGGTAATTTCACCGGTTTCGAAATGTCGCAGAATTTTTTCCCGCAACCGGGCGACGTGTTCTGGACCCCGGCCGACTGGGCCTGGACCGGCGGGCTGTGGGACGCGCTGTTGCCGGCATTGAATTACGCCATGCCCGTCGTTGCTTTCGAGGGTGGCGGCTTCGATCCCGAGCGGGTGTGCCGTTTGATGGCGGATTACGATGTCAGCAACGCCTTCATCCCGCCGACCGCGTTGAAGATGTTGCGTGCCCTGCCCGATTTGGAATCGGGTTATGACCTGAAGCTGCGCGCGATCATGAGCGCTGGCGAACAGGTCGGCGAGGAACTGATCCACTGGGGGCGCGAAGCGCTCGGTCTGACCATAAACGAAATGTGGGGCCAGACCGAGTTTAACTATATCGTCGGCAACTGTTCCGCCATCATGCCACCAAAGCCGGGTTCCATGGGCAAGCCTTATCCCGGCCACCGCGTCGATGTGATCGATGATGCAGGCAATCCGATGCCGGACGGCGAGGAGGGCGAACTCGCAGCCTGGTGCGATGATCCGGTGATGTTTCTCGGGTAC
>JAASSH010000305.1 GCA_021767985.1 Gammaproteobacteria bacterium
AGCCGATCGATTTTATAGTAACCCTCGAGCCCGTCGGCACAGACCAGGTCGCGGATTTGTGCGCTGCCGATTCGGTCGAGGCAGCGCTGAATTCGCCATTCGCGAAACCACGACTGGATGCGTCGGCGATTCACGATCAGGAGCACCACGAGGGCAAACGCAACGATCGCGATGGCGACGAACTCGGATTGCAGGTTTAACTTTTTTAGTATCGACTCTAGATCCATGACTCAGAATATATCCCAACCTGCTCAAAATGCCATCGCCAATTGCCTTCGTCAATTGTAAAAATTACACTGGCAATTACCGATCCCGGAGCTAGCCAGCATGAGCACACCCCGTTTAACCGTAAAACAATTGTTCGACCGCGAAAGCTGCACCTACACCTATTTGTTGATCGATGCCGAGACGGGTGAGGGCGCTATTATCGACGGGGTGCTCGAGACTTTCGATCGCGATATGCAGATCATCAATGAGCTCGGGGTCGAGTTACTCTACGCGATCGAGACGCATGCGCATGCAGACCATATCACTTCGGCCGGTAAAATTCGGGAGATCACCGGCGCCAAGCTGGTTTACGGCGAGACCTCCGGTATCGAGGCGATCGACATCCCGCTCAAGGACGACGACAGCAGTCAACTGGGCCATTACCAGATAACGGCGATTTCGACGCCTGGCCACACCAACGGCTGCACCTGCTATTTTGTTGACGGCATGCTGTTTAGCGGCGACACGCTGCTGATTCGAGGCTGTGGCCGCACCGACTTTCAGTTCGGGGATCCCGGCCATCTGTATGACAGCGTGACGCAAAAGCTGTTCGTGCTCAGCGACGATACCATCGTTTACCCGGCGCATGATTACAATGGTCGTACCTGGTCGACCATCGGCGAAGAAAAGACCTGGAATCCGCGGCTCGGCGGCGGCAGGCCGCGCCAGGAGTTCATCGATTTGATGAATAATCTGAACCTCGACATGCCGAAACGAATCAACGAGGCGGTGCCGGCGAATATGAGCGTCGGTATCAGTTTCGATGCCAATCGCTACCTGCTGCGCGACTTCGACATGAATGACCTGCACCAGGTGTGGCAGGATTTACCGCCCAATACCCTGATCATGGATAACCGCACGCCGGAAGAATATGCCAAAGGCCACGTGCCGGGCAGCCGTAATATCCCGATGGGTACCGAGAATTCGCAGGTCGATGAACTGCGACAGTACGACCAGATTTACCTCTACTGCCGTTCGGGCCGGCGCGCGCAGACCTCGACCACCAACCTGAACTTCCAGGGCCTCGATCAGATAACCTGTATCAGCCACAGCGGCATGCCGGACTGGGAAAAGGCCGGCTACCCGGTCGAAACCTGAGGCTTCTACAGTCAGATTACTTTCGAAATCACCATGTAGGCGTGGACGTAGTCCATACCGTGACCCTCTGGATTGTCACGCACCAGGTCGCGATAACTGCCGTAGTAATCCTCGATAATCTGGCGACGCTGTTCCAGCGATCGCTGCCCGGACAGGGCATTGAAATAGGTACTCTCGTTCCAGCTGCGTATGGTCGGAATGTACTCCTCGGCGAACCGTTCCGCGTCGCCATGCTGCGCGAAAGCCTCTGCAAACGGGCATTTGACGATACGCGTGTCGATGTGCTCCAGGCGCAGGCCGGCCTGGTAGACCGCGTCGTCGCGGTCGGTCAGCGGCGCGCTGAATTCTTCCACGGTATTGTAATACTGCGGCAGGGTCATGTTCTCGTATTCGTCACGGTCGATACGGCCCTGCTCGAGAAAATCGAGCCAGATCTTATTGAAGGTGTCGAACATGTTGACACCCCCGGTATTGCCGAGGTAACGGCCCTGCTCGTCACATCCAAAATTGATCAGTATCAGCTTACCCCCGGGTTTCAGTTCGGTGGCACGATGCAACAGGATCTGGCGCCAGTCGCGATACGCCTGCGCACGAAACGCCTCGAGCTCTTCGCCCTCGGCGCCGACCGCCTGCACGTGATTGGTGATATTGCATACCTTGCTGCTCATCCAGTGCATCGCGGTCGCGGAAAACCCGATATCGAGGGTGCCCGCCGGCAAGATCTGCTTGTAAAAAGTGGTTCCGGAAACCAGTGGAAAGACGTTGTCGTGCTTGTCCAGATAGGTTTCGAAGGGGCCGAGTCCGTAGACGTTGGCGATCAGGGCGTTAAAGTCATTACGCGGCTGGTCGGAATAGACGATCGAAACCGGTGCCCCCGGCGCGCGCGCGTTGACCGCCTCGATGCTGCTTTCGACCATCGACAGCGAGGTGCCGGCATCGGCGGTACCCATGTCGGATAGCGTAAAGCCATTGACGATCGATTCCTGCGGCAGGCTGTTGATCGCGTCGACGACCATTGGCGTGGCGGCATCGATAACGTGCCTCGCGCCGACCGTCGCGAGCGAGTAAAGTCCGCCGCCGCTCATGGTAATACCTTCTGAATGACCCCGAGTGCCCATGTCTCCTCCGCCGGTTGATTAAGTCTGGTTGTTGTCGATCAGGGATAACACCAATTGTGCCATATTGCGTGCGCCGTCACCCGCGCCGAGATTTTCGCGCACCCGTTCGAGCCCTGACAATACCTGCTCGCGGTACTCGCGATTTTCGAATAAAGCGAACAGCTCCGCACTGATGGCATCGGGCTGTGCCGCCTGCTGCAAAAACTCGCGTACCACCGCGCCTCCGGCGACGATGTTCGCCAGCCCGATATGCGGTATCGTAATCAATCGTTTCATGATCGAGTATGACAATCCCGACATCTTGTAGAGGATGCACATTGGCACTCCGAGCAGGGCGATCTCGAGCGTCACCGTGCCCGAACAGGTCGCGATCGCGTTGCAACAGCCGATCACGCCATAAATGTCATCCTGGCTGACGATGATGTCGAGATCCCGGCTGGCACACTGACGCGATATCTCATCGAAATCCAGCGTCGATGCAACCGGCAACAGGAACTTGAGGTTCGGGTCGCGCTGGCGCATCAGTTGCGCGGTGTCGAACATCAGGGGCAGCAGGCGGGATATTTCGCTGTGGCGACTGCCGGGAAACAGTCCGATGACCCGGTCTGCAGCGGAGATGCCGAGTTTCGTCTTCAATGCTGCGACGTCTTCTCGTAACTGTACCTTGTCGACCAGCGGGTGGCCGACAAAACTGACCGGAATACCGGCGCGCTCGTAGTACGGCTGCTCGAACTTGAAAATCACCGCCATGTGATCGATCAGTTTTCCGATTTTGTGAATGCGCTTCGGCCGCCAGGCCCACACCTGGGGGCTGATGTAAAACAGGACCTTGATACCGAGCTCGCGCGCGTGTCGCGCCATCTTCAAATTGAACTCGGGGTAGTCGACCAGTATCAGCAAGTCGGGCCGGGTTTGCTCGAGCCGCTGTTTGACGATCGCCATTGCGCGTTTGATATCGCCCCAGTGACGCAGCACCTCGACCAGGCCGACCACCGCAATGATCGAAGAATCGAAAAACACGTCGACGCCGGCGCGTTGCATTTCCCGGCTGCCCATGCCGCTGAGTCGAATGTCAGGGCGCAGTTGCCTGAGCTGTTCGACGAATTCGGCGGCGTGGGCGTCGCCGGAGGCTTCCCCGGCGAGAATCATGACGTGGGCCGGATTCATCAGGCGCTTAGCAGGGCCTCGCAAACGGTTGCGATCTGTTGCTCGGTTATTTCCGGAAAAATCGGCAGGGAGAGACAACGCTGCGCAGTCGCCTCGGTTAGCGGCAGATCGGGCTGCACGGTGTCGGCAAAAGCCTTTTGCTGGTGCAGCGGTATCGGGTAGTACACCGCACATGAAACCTCGCGTGCCAGTACGGCTGCGCGCACCGCATCCCGGTCTTCGCACAGAATGGTGTACTGGTGGAACACGTGATCGCGATCGTCGGGGATCACTGGCGGCTGGAAACGACTTCCGGCCAGCCGCTCGTTGTAAGCCCTGGCCACCGCGTGGCGCTTTTGATTGTATTCGTCGATATGCCTGAGTTTGATGCGCAGGATAACGGCC
>JAASSH010000306.1 GCA_021767985.1 Gammaproteobacteria bacterium
ATGAGCCAGGAGTAAGAGTCGGCCCGGAACGTCATCCGGGAATCCGCGTAACTTCCATCGTCATCCCGGAAACCGCGCAGCGGTTATCCGGGATCTTGCAAGATCGGGGTCAGAGTAAAAACTCGCAGAGGTATAAACTGGAGTTTGCAAAGCTGTCCGTAGAGATTTTACTCTGACCCAAAATTATATTTGGAAGCCCTGCGTACGGGGTTGGTTCAGTGGAGATATAAACATGAGCATAAAAACAGTCGGCGTGGTTGGCGCCGGAACCATGGGAAACGGCATCGTCCAGGTCTGCGCCGCGGCGGGACTCGAGGTCATCATGCAGGACATCGGCGAAGCGCAGGTCGAGCGCGGGCTAAACACCATCGCGGGTAGTCTCGAGCGCCTGATCAAGAAAGAAAAGCTCAGCGCAGCCGACAAGGAAGCGACCCTGACCAATATCGAAACCACGACTTCGCTGGAAGAACTGGCGGATGTCGATATCGTGATCGAAGCGGCGACCGAGAACGAAGCGCTCAAGCTCGATATCTTCGCGCAGCTGGACAAGCTGTGTAAGCCCGGCGCGATCCTGGCGAGTAACACCTCGTCGATTTCGCTGACCAAAATCGCCGGTGCCACCGAACGCGCCGACCAGGTGATCGGTATGCATTTCATGAACCCGGTACCGATGATGGCACTGGTCGAGGTGATCCGCGCGCTGCAGACCTCGGATGCCACCTACCAGGCGGTGCACCAGCTGAGCGAGGCCATCGGCAAGGTTCCGATCGAGGCCAGGGACAGCCCGGGTTTCGTCGCCAACCGTATCCTGATCCCGATGATCAACGAGGCGGCATATGTCTATTACGAGGGACTCGCCAGCGCCGAGGGTATCGACGAGATCATGAAACTGGGCATGGCGCATCCGATGGGACCGCTGGCGCTGGCCGACCTGATCGGTCTCGATACCTGCTACGCGGTGATCAAGGTGCTGCACGAGGGCTTCGGCGACTCGAAGTACCGCCCCTGCCCGATCTGGCAGCAAATGGTCGACGCCGGCTACCTCGGCCGCAAGACCGGGCGCGGGTTTTATAGCTATGACGACTAGCCAGAGTCGACTCGGGAAACAACGATCCCGCCGATAGTTATATTGAATTTGCGTTATACCGCGATTTCGCATTAGAGTAGCCCCCCGAGATCGGCCGGCCCTGCGGCACGCGTAAATAAATTTTACAGGCCTGCGAATAAGCGTTGTAATAAGCCGATTCGAACCTGCGGCACGGCAAGCGATAAAATAAGAATTACTACTGATTTATGGACCAGAAGGAACAAGACACAAATCTCGACACCTTTCCCAAGCTGTTAGCAAGCCACGTCAAACTGCGCCCTACCCAGGATGCGATCCGCGAGAAGGATCTCGGCATCTGGCAATCCTGGACCTGGGCCGAGGCCGCGGCCGAGATCAGGGCACTCGCCTGCGGGCTCGCCACGCTCGGACTGAAGCGCGGCGACAAGCTCGCCATCATCGGTGACAACCGTCCGCGCCTCTACTGGGGCATGACCGCGGCGCAGGCGCTGGGGGCGGTGCCGGTTCCGCTGTACCAGGATTCGGTGGCCGACGAGATGGCCTACGTGCTCGATAATGCCGACGTCAAGATCGCGCTGGTGGAAGACCAGGAACAGGTCGACAAGATGCTGGAGGTGCGCGATCGTTGTCCGAAAGTCGAACATGTCATCTTCGACGATACCCGCGGCCTGCGTCATTACGAGCAGGAATTCCTGCACGATTTCGAAGCGGTGCAGCAGGCCGGCGTCGCCTACGATCACGATCACTCGGACTTTTACGATCGGGAAGTCGCGGCCGGCAAAGGCAGCGACGTCTCGATCATGCTGTATACCTCGGGCACCACGGGCAATCCCAAGGGCGTGGTGCTGACCAACGACAACGTCATTATCACCGCGCGCAACGGGATCATCCGCGAGGGACTGACCTCGAAAGAAGAGGTGCTCGCTTACCTGCCGATGGCCTGGGTCGGCGACAATCTGTTCTCTTACGCGCAATCCTACGTTGCCGGCTTTTGCGTGAGCTGCCCCGAGGATGGGACCACGGTAGCCAGCGACCTGCGCGAGATCGGGCCGACCTATTACTTCGCGCCGCCCCGGGTTTACGAAAACATGCTGACCCAGGTCATGATACGCATGGAGGATGCCGCCGAGATCAAACGCAAGCTATTCCATTACTTCATGGAGCACGCGCGCAAGGTCGGCGTCAGGATCCTGAACCGCGAGCCGGTATCATTCAAGGATTCGCTGCTCTACAAACTCGGCAACGTGCTGGTATACGGGCCGCTCAAGGATGTGCTCGGATTGCGCCGCACGCGGCTGGCCTATACCGCGGGCGAAGCGATCGGGCCGGAGATTTTCGATTTCTACCGTTCGCTCGGCATCAACATCAAGCAGCTCTACGGCCAGACCGAATGCATGGTATTCATCTGCGTGCAGCCCGATGGCGAGGTTTACGCCGATACCGTCGGCACGCCGGCGATCGACGTCGAGATCAAGATCGACGACAACGGAGAAATCATGTACCGCAGCCCGGGCGTTTTCCACGAGTATTACAAAAACCCGGAATCCACAGCCAGCACCAAGACCGAAGACGGTTGGGTACATACCGGCGACGCCGGCTTTTTCGACGAGCACAACGGCCACCTTAAAATCATCGACCGCGCCAAGGATGTCGGCAAGCTCAATGACGGCACCCTGTTCGCGCCGAAATATATCGAGAACAAGCTCAAGTTCTTTTCTTTTATCAAGGAAGCGGTCCTGTTTGGCGACGGGCGCTACTACAGCACCGCGTTCATCAATATCGATCTCGACGCGGTCGGCAACTGGGCCGAGCGCCGCAACCTGGCCTATTCCGGCTATATCGATCTCGCCGGTCTCGAAGAGGTCTACCAGTTGATCAAGGACTGCGTCGACAAGGTCAATAAAGACCTGTCGGAAGATAGTCGCCTGGCCAATTCGCAGATACGCCGTTTCCTGATCCTGCACAAGGAACTCGACGCCGACGACGGCGAACTGACGCGCACGCGCAAGGTACGGCGCAGCTTCGTCGGTGACCGTTACGATATCCTGGTGGAATCGCTGTATTCGGACAAGACCGAATGCCACGTCGAAACCGAGGTGATTTTCGAAGATGGTCGCACCGGCAGCCTGGCGGCCGACGTGCAGATCCGGGATGCCGAGGTATTTAAGGTGAATTCCGTTAACCAGGAAGCCGCGGCGTGAATCAGCAAAGCACGGCTGAGACGATCCTCGCGGTCGAAAATATCAGCCTGTCGTTTGGCATCATGAAGGTACTCGACAGCATCAGTTTCGATATCAAGCGCGGTGAAATTCGCTCGATCATCGGCCCCAACGGTGCTGGCAAGAGCTCGATGCTGAACGTCATCAACGGTTTTTATCATCCACAGGAAGGCTCGATTACCTTCAAGGGCGAAACCCGCAAGCAGATGGCGCCGCACGTGGCCGCAACCCACGGCATTGCGCGCACCTTTCAAAATATCGCGCTATTCAAGGGCATGAGTACGCTGGATAACATCATGACCGGGCGTAACCTGAAAATGAAGACCAACCTGTTCTGGCAGGCGCTGCATATCGGTCCCGCGCGGGTCGAGGAACTCGAGAACCGCGAGGCGGCCGAAAAAATCATCGACTTCCTCGGTATCCAGGCGATCCGCAAGAAACCGGTCGGCAAGCTGCCCTATGGTCTGCAAAAACGGGTCGAGCTGGGACGGGCACTCGCGGCCGAGCCGGATCTGCTGTTACTCGACGAACCAATGGCCGGTATGAATTCGGAAGAAAAGGAAGACATGTGCCGCTTCGTTCTCGACGTCAACTCCGAGTTCGGCACCACCATTGCGCTGATCGAGCACGATATGGGCGTGGTCATGGACCTGTCCGACCGCGTACTGGTGCTGGACTACGGCAAGCAACTCGCCGACGGCATACCCGACGAAGTACGTAACAACCAGGACGTCATCGATGCATAC
>JAASSH010000307.1 GCA_021767985.1 Gammaproteobacteria bacterium
CGACAAAGGGCCAGGTGCTATTCAATGGCAAGCCCCTGCCTCCCCTGCTAAAAGAGCGCAGCATCGACCAGCTACAGAAAATCCAGATGATTTACCAGATGGCCGATACAGCGATGAATCCGCGCCAGACGGTGCGCGACATCATCGGCCGGCCGCTCGAATTCTACCTGGGCCTGCGTGGCCGTGAACGCGACCAGCGACTGCTCGAGTTACTGGAAATGATCGAACTCGACGAGACCTTCATCGATCGTCTGCCGGCGGAACTTTCGGGCGGCCAGAAACAACGCATCTGTATCGCGCGTGCGCTCGCGGCCAGTCCCGAGCTGATTATCTGCGACGAAGTCACGTCGGCGCTGGACCAGATCGTGCAAAAAGGCATCCTCGAACTGTTGCTGCGCCTGCAGCGCGAGCTGGGCCTGACCTATATTTTTATTACCCACGATATCGCCACGGTGAAAGCGATTTCCGACCAGATAGTGGTTATGCTCGAGGGCCGCGTGGTGGAACAGGGCATGAAGAGCGAAATCCTGTCACCGCCCTACCCGGATTACACCAAGCTGCTGTTGTCGTCTGTACCCGAAATGGACCCGGACTGGCTTACCGGTCTGCTGGCTGAACGAGAAAGGGAAGGCTCCAGCAATCCTTAGGGATTCCACGGCTTGTGTTCAGCTTCCATTATCTCAATGATGCGCCGATCATCAGCGCCCAGGATCATCCGGACCTCGAAGGTAACATCAACGGACCATCGCTGATTGCCGCACCGGCCTGGCTGGCTAATCCGCCGGGTAAATACCTGCTCTACTTCGCCCACCACGAAGGCCGGTCCATCCGGCTCGCGGCGAGCGACAGGCTCACCGGACCGTGGAAAATCGTAAAACCCGGTCCGCTGGATCTCGAGCACAGCATGTTTGCCGAGACCGCACCAAGCGAGGCCGACCTGGATCCCGAAGCGAAATTCTACATCGAAGCTGGCAGCGACGGTCTCTACCCGCATATTGCCTCGCCCGACGTACGAGTCGATGAGCATCAGCGGGAAATCCGTATGTACTATCATGGCAGACTCGCCAACGGCCTGCAGCGTACGCGCCTGGCCCTGTCCCGGGACGGTCTCAACTTCACCGCCCGGATGCCCGTGCTCGGACTGCCTTATATGCGCCTGTTTCCGCACGGCGGCTGGTATTACGCGATTGCGATGCCGGGTCAGATGTATCGCTCGCGCGACGGTCTCGACGATTTCGAGGCCGGACCCAGGCTGACCCGCGAATCGATTCGACACCATGCGATTCTCGAACACGACGGGCAGTGTTACGTCCTGTGGACCCGCATCGGTGACCGCCCCGAGCGCATTCTGCTGTCGGAACTCAATATCGCGGCGGACTGGCAGGACTGGCGCCTCGGTGAAACCCACGAAATTCACCGCGCCGAGAAACCCTGGGAAGGCGCAATCCTGGCGCCCCGGGCGTCACAGCCCGGCGCCTGCATGGAACCGGTCAACCAGTTGCGCGACCCGGCAATCTTCAAGGAAAACGGAAAGATCTACCTGCTTTACGCCGTCGCCGGTGAACAGGGCATCGCGATCGGAGAATTGCGTAAAACCTAGTCGGGATCGAGCGGTGTATGGTTAAAGCTCGGCATCGCTCGAATCGCGTCCAGCCCACCGAGTTCTTCGATCTTCCTGGCCTGGTCGGCAAACGCCTGGCGATTGACTTCCTCGGGATCGAGTATCTGCGATAACTGTCGACGCAGCATGTCCACGGTCATCGAATGCGCCATATCGTCAGCGAGATTGGTTAGTTCACGCGGATCCTGGTCTACGTTGAACAATAACGCCGGGTGACCTTCCGCAAAACAGACATACTTCCAGGGCCCCTGGCGCAGCATGTAAAATCCACAGGGGCTACCGCCGTCGTGGTACTCGCTCAGGACCGGGCGTTCGAGCTCCGTATTATCGATGAATGCCTGTAACGGCCGGCTCTGCCATGATCCGGCGGGTTCGCGGGTTTCACCACAGACCGCCAGCTCGACCGTTGCCGCAAGGTCAGTCAGCGACACCGGCGTGCGGTTTACCCCGGGCTGAATTCCCGGACCCGTGCAGGTCAGCGGAATCCCGACCGAATCCTCGTACATATACGACTTGCCCCAGATACCGTGATTGCCGATCATGTCGCCGTGGTCACTGGTATAAATTACCTGGGTATTGCCGGCATGCCCGGCCTCCTCCAGCGCGTTTAAAACCTGGCGCAGGTTGTCGTCGAGAAAGCTGCACAGCCCGTAATAGTTACGCAGACCCTCGCGCTCGCTGTCGGGATCGAAGTAATCGGCATAATTCCAGAACTGGCGCATCGCGTCGATAACCGGGTGCCGCAAGCGTCGTGCCGCGTCGCGATCATAGGGTTCCGGCAGGTCGGCATCGCGATACAAATCGTAAAATTGCTGCGGTGACGACAACGGGAAATGAGGGCAGATAAAGGATACGAACAGGACCCAGGGTTTATCGGTCTCTGGCGCTTGCCGTTGCAGCCACTCGATTGCGGAAGCGGTGATGTCCCTGTCGTATTGGGTATAGCTGGTCTCTCCCGGGCCGAGGATTGCCGCCAGTTCGGCCGCATCCGGAAATTCGGCCATTACCGGCTTGCGCTGTAACCCCTGCGGCCAGCCCCTGCCATCGTTGGCAAGGTACATGGGCAGGTACTGTTCGCTGAATCCGGTGTCATCGGCTGCCGAGCGATAGTGCTGCTTGCCGATCGCGACCACCGCATGCCCCCGGTCACGCAAGCGACGCATCCAGCTCTGCTGCTGGCCGTAATAGGGTTCGGCCGACGACCAGCAGCGATGCTCGAAGACCTGGGTGCCGGTAGCGAAACTGGCGCGTGCCGGAATACAGATCGGCGACGGTGTATAGGCGTTATCGAAGCGCACCCCGCGATTGGCCAGATCGTCCAGCGCCGGCGTCTGTGCCAGCGCGTTACCGTAGGCACCCATCACCGAGCGGGTATGCTCGTCGGACATGATTATCAAAACGTTATTGCCGCTCATGTTGCACCACCATCATTACCGGTACGAGCAAGCACCGGGGTCGATCGAGATCGTACCGTCGAGATCGATTTCGATCTGGTCGCCATGCTCGATTTCCGACATCGCCTGCGGCGCGATCTCGAGCACGGGAATACACATATCGTAAAGCCGGTTGGCCACCAGAGCGCCGACACTGATATTGACGTCGCGCTCCCCCAGCACGAAAGCCCGCGGCCCACTGCCGTTGCGCAGCGTTTCGGCAATTCCGCCCGGGGTTCCCGCGGAGCCCCTGCTCTCGGGAATAATCAGAATCGAACCGCCGACCCGTTGCCGATACTGCGGGTGATGCACGTCGATGATTTCCCCGGTTTGCGGATCGAAACCACCCCAGAAGCTCAACGTATCGGTAAGCACCAGCGCCCTGCCCGTCGCGCGTCCCGGGATCAACACGTTGGCCGCTATCTCGAAGCTGGCGCTGCTCCTGCCCGCTCCCATTGATCCAGCATAACGCTGCCGTTAACCGCGGACTCCACGCATTCGCCGAGGCTGCCGATCACCGCCTCTACCGGCAGCATGCCGGGCGCGTAGTAGGCCCATTTCGCCGAATTGGTCATGATCTTACCTCGCAGGCCGTTGATTACCGGCGAAAAATAGGTGCAGGTGTCGGTAATGATCCTGAACCCGGCTTGTTCCAGCAAATCGATCCAGCCCTGTCCCTGCGCCTGCTGGTAGACATGGCGGCTGGTTGTCAGGTAGCAGTTCAGCCCGGGAGCGGTGCTGCGACCATCCATCAACTCGACCAGGCGCTGAAACTCGGCATAGGAGAAATGAGGGGTACCGAGGGCGATGCCGTCCAGTGGTTGATCCGAATTGCCCCCGAGCTCATCACGCGCCTGCCTTAGATCCTCGAGTGTTAGTTCGAGCGTTTGTCGCACCTGGTTACCCTGGAACGCCATTTCCAGCGTCTCGGCCTCGGGCGTAATGCCGATGGCGTGAAACAGGGGCACGCTACCCG
>JAASSH010000308.1 GCA_021767985.1 Gammaproteobacteria bacterium
CTCGTCGAGCTGATGGTAAATATTGTAATTCTCGCGACAGCGATTCGCGATCAGCGCAACCCTGGCTTCCTTACGCGCTATGCGGCCATTATCGAGCACCTTCTGGATAAACGGTGTCGCCGCGCGCATGTCGATCGGTGATGGTAGCACCGGAATGATAATGCTCTGCGCACGCCGCAGAAATCCGCTCAATTCCTTGCCGTGCACCGCAGCCGGCGTGTCGTAAACCACGTAGTCGGCGCTGCGCGGGGCGCGAAAGTGCCCGCTGGAGCCATCGATCCCGATGATCGAACTGCGCCCGCTGGGGCGCGCGGCCAACCATTCGAGACTGGAGGCCTGTGGGTCGCAGTCCGCAAGCACGACTCTTTTACCCTGCGAGGCATAGTAACTCGCAATACTGGTCGCTACCGTGCTCTTGCCTGATCCGCCCTTGGAATTTAACACCATGATTGTGCGCATGTTGCCTCCACTGTCGCTGCTGGTTGGTTAGCCGCGATTATCGTCGAATTTCTGTGGGTGTGCAAAAAGCGTTCTAATCGAGCCCTAGCTCGGACCATAAAGCATCGATTTTATCGGTTACTTCCGCGCTCATTCGAATCGGCTCACCCCATTCGCGATTGGTTTCGGGGCCGATTTTATTGGTAGCATCGAGCCCCATTTTAGAACCCAGCCCGGATGCGGGCGAGGCGAAATCAAGATAGTCGATCGGGGTGTTCTCGACCAGCGTGATATCCCGCGCCGGGTCGGTGCGCGTCGATATCGCCCAGATGACGTCTTCCCAGTTACGTGTATCGATGTCGTCATCCACCACGATGACAAACTTGGTATACATGAACTGTCGTAGAAAAGACCACACACCCATCATCACGCGCTTGGCATGCCCGGGGTACTGTTTCCGGATGCTGACGATCGCGACGCGATAGGAACAGCCTTCCGCCGGCAGGTAGAAATCGACAATTTCAGGGAACTGCTTTTGCAGGATCGGGATAAAGACCTCGTTGAGCGCCAGGCCCAGTACCGAAGGCTCGTCCGGTGGCCTGCCGGTGTAGGTACTGTGATATACAGGATTACTGCGCATAGTCATGGCTTCGACGGTAAAAACCGGAAAGCGCTCGACTTCGTTGTAATAACCGGTGTGATCGCCGAACGGGCCCTCATCGGCTTCGTCATTCGGATAGATATAGCCTTCGAGCACGATTTCCGCGCGCGACGGAATGACCAGGTCCGACAACAGGGATTTGGTAACCTCGGTCTTAGCACCACGCAGCAATCCGGCGAAGGCGTATTCCGCGAGCGTATCGGGTATCGGCGTCACCGCGGCAAGAATAGTGGCCGGGTCGCATCCCAGCACCACCGAAATCGGGAACGGTTCGTCTCCGTTATGTTGCCGCCATTCGTCGTAGTCGAGGGCGCCGCCGCGGTGTGACAACCAGCGCATGATCAGCCGATTACGGCCGATCAGCTGCTGCCGATAAATCCCGAGGTTTTGACGCCGCTTAATCGGTCCCCGGGTAGTGACAAGGCCCCAGGTGATCAGCGGCCCGGCATCCCCCGGCCAACAGGTCTGGATTGGCAGCATCGACAGATCGACCTCTGCAGCACGATACTGAATTTCCTGACATTTGCCCTTTTTCACCTCTTTTGGCGACATATCGAGGATTTTCTTGTAAATTGGCAGCGTTTTCATCGCATCTTTGAAGCCCTTTGGTGGGGCAGGCTCTTTCAGAAAAGCGAGCAATTTGCCTACTTCGCGCAACGAGGCTGCGCTATCTTCGCCAAGCGCCTGCGCAACGCGCTGCTCGGTGCCGAATAGATTGGCCAATAGCGGGATTTTGCTGTCCCCCGGCTGCTCGAACAAGAGCGCAGGTCCGCCTGCGCGCAGCACCCGATCGGAGATTTCGGTAATTTCGAGATTTGGATCGATGCGCCGGCTAACGCGCTTCAGATCGCCATTTTTTTCCAGCTGGGCGATGAAATCTCGCAGATCGCGGTATTCCATCTACCAGATCTTGATGCCGTGGAATTTGGATTTGATGCGGGCTTCGACAATCTGTTTACTGACCAGGTAGCTCAGCAAAACAATAACCAGAACGATCGGCACCAGGTACTGCCAGTACTTCCTGGAAGTATCCATTAACACCAGCAGTGGCGGCGCGCTATCTTCGTCCCTGCGATCAAGCTCCGCCTGCTTGGCCTCGACCTCTTCCTGCAAATCCGCAATCGACTCGTTTGCCTGCTGTTTCTCCGTTTCCAGTGCGTCGACCTGGCTAACCAGCTTGTCCATATCCTTTTCGTACTGATCGATCACGAGTTTGCTGTTGGCGAGCTTTTCTATTTCGGCCGCCAGCTCGGCATTTTTCTTTTGCTCTTCGATCAGCTGTATCGTAGCAGTCGGCTCGGTTACCAGAAATCCTCGCTTGACCCAGCCCTTGGTGCCGTCAGGCGCGGTAACAAAGGCGTAAGGGCCCTGAATCTGCTCGATTTCAAGTATGTCGCCGGATTGCAGCAGCTTGATTACACCGCTCGAGGAACTCGGCTGACTATAAAGCGATAGTCGTAACTGGTCGGTCACGTACTGTCGATCTTTATCGGGATCGGCGGTCGATTCCTGTGCAGACACCAACGCACAACTCATAAACAGGGCCAAGCCCAGTAAAACTTTTTTCATCATCAGCTAGCTTATTCCACTATGCCTTAACAATGCTTCGATTTCTGGCTCGCGGCCTCGAAAACAACTAAACGATTCCATCGCGGGACGCGCCCCCCCTTGTTCGAGTACACAATGCAGAAATCTTTGCCCTGTTTCAGGATTGAATATCCCTTCTTCTTCAAACGCAGCAAACGCGTCGGCGGATAAGACCTCCGCCCACTTGTAGCTATAATAACCCGCTGCATAACCTCCTGCAAAAATATGTGAGAATCCGTTTTGGAAACGATTGATCCGCGGTGTTTTCACTACTGATACCTCGGCCCGAACCTCGTCGAGGATCGCCTGGATCTCGTCGGCAGAAGAAATCTCGGCACGCTGATGCAGGCGGATATCGAACAGCGCGAACTCGATTTGCCGCAGCATTTGCAGCGCGCTCTGGAAGTTTCGGGCCGCCAGCATGCGCTGGAACAAATCGTCTGGCAGCGGTTCATCGGTCTGGTAATGGCGCGCAAAAAGTTGCAGCGCGTCTCGCTCCCAGCAAAAGTTTTCCATGAACTGGCTCGGTAACTCGACCGCATCCCACTCGACCCCGTTGATACCGGCGACATCCGGCACGTCGATACGTGTCAACATGTGGTGCAGTCCATGGCCGAACTCATGGAATAACGTGATCACCTCGTCGTGAGTGAACAACGCCGGTTCGTCACCGAGTGGTGGCGTCAGGTTACAGGTCAGGTAGGCCACCGGGATCTGGGTGATACCGTCGATGCGATAACGATTCACACACTCATCCATCCAGGCGCCGCCGCGCTTGTTTTCGCGGGCATACAAATCGAGGAAGAACTGGCCGATCACCTCGTTCTGACGATCCTTGATCTGGTAGAAACCTACGTGGTCGTCCCAGCTATCTACGCCGTCGTCGACCGCTGATATCTCTACCTGGTAAAGTCTTGCGACAATATCGAACAATCCTTTTATCACCCGGTGATCTGCGAAATAGGGCTTGAGGTCTTCATCAGATATTTGGTAGCGGTCCTGTTTCAATTTTTCGCTGTAGTACGGGTAATCCCAGGCATCCAGCTCTCCTTCGAATCCGAGTGATTCGGCAAACGCCTGGCGCTCGTTTACCTCATCGATAGCGGTTTGTCGCGATCGCTTTGCCAAATCGTCAAGAAACTCGACAACCTGATCCACCGAGGCCGCCATCTTGGTTTCCAACGAATACTCGGCATAATTCTCGAACCCCAGTAATTTTGCTTTTTCCTGTCTTTTAGCAACAATTCGCTGCATGTTAGCGGCATTATCCCAGATTTTATCGGTTATACCACACTCCGATGCGCGCGTGACATAAGCTTCGTAGATGGATTTACGCAGCTTGC
>JAASSH010000039.1 GCA_021767985.1 Gammaproteobacteria bacterium
CGCAATATTTCTCGGCCGATATACCGCAGAGGCCCTGGGTGATTACTGTGCCGGCCCCAATCACGTGCTGCCGACTTCCCGTACCGCGCGTTTTTCGTCACCGCTTGGCGTTTACGATTTTCAGAAACGATCCAGCCTGATCGGTTGCTCGCCACGGGGCGCGTCCGAACTCGGCAAGATTGCTTCGACCCTGGCGCGCGGCGAGGGTCTGGTCGCGCACGCCCGCTCGGCCGAAAATCGGATCAAATCCGCCCGCGGTTAAAGTCGCGGGCTCGTCGCCTCCGCGAAAGCGATTTGGTCTTTAAGTCGTTCAATCGATAATCGCGCCAGCTCGATATACACCCCCGGGTTCCCTAACTGGAAGCCCGTCGAAACGTCGAGATAGCGGATCCCGAACAAGTTAAAAATAGCTACCGCATCACAAACTGCGGCTTTTTTAAAGACTTTCGGCTCATATGGGAATATAATCCCAATATATTGCGCAATCAAAATTGGTTGGGCAGTAACGATTTTATCGGGATGCGATGCCTGATAACCGGTGACTACGGGATTTTTGTGTTGAAATTGACGAACACAGGCTAGAAATTTAATCAAGATGCAAGAAACCTTACGCAATACGCTGAGAAAGATCCTGATGGCGATCATTCGCACCCTGCTGCGCAACGGCATGTCTTACGGTGAATTCGACCAGATCGCGCGCAAGTGCTTCGTCGACGTCGCGTTCCGCGACTTTTCCCCGGAAAAGAAGAAACAGACGGTTTCGAATGTCGCTATCTTAACCGGGCTGAACCGCAAGGAAGTCAAGAAGATGCATGAGCTCGATGCCGACCAGGGCGATGTCGGCGGCAAGCAGTACAACCGGGTTGTCAGGGTAATCGGCGGCTGGATCAACGATCCCCGTATTTTACGTAAGGATGGCAATCCGAGTGACCTGGACTACGAGGGGGAGCGTTCTTTCAGCGAGCTGGTTAAACAGTACAGCGGCGACATGCCCGTGGCGGCGATGCAGAAGGTCTTGATCAGCTCCGGCAATATCAAGTTTACCGACGACAACAAGGTGCGCCTGCTCAGCCACGCCTACCTGCCGTCCGACGACCCGGTGGAGAAGCTGACCATCCTTGGCAGCGATACCAGTGAACTGATCGAGACCATCGATTTCAACCTGACCGCCCCGGAAGAAGACCTGCGGTTTCAGCGCAAGGCTTCTAATCCGCAGGTCGATCCCGAATCGATCCCGGAAATCAAACAGTTTTTACAGCGCAAGGGCCAGGCCTTTCTGGAAGAGGTCGACCTTTACCTGACCCAGCATGAATCGAGTGATGACTCGGGTGTGGAACTCAGCGTCAGCGTGTTCTATCACGAGTCCGAAGGTGAAAACCAGGAAGACGAGAAATGAACTTACCCGAATTGAGACGAAATTTATCTCATCGCCTGTGGCCGATAGTTATCGCCGCTAGCGTGTTTCTTGCCGCCTGTGGCGGTGGTGGCGGCGGTGGCGGGTCGACCCAAACCGCGGGTATCGGCGGTACCGGCATCGTGGCGGGCAAAATTACCGGCTTCGGCAGTATTTTTGTCAACGGCAAAGAAATTGAGACCGACCAAAGTCAGTTCATTGTCGATGGTGATGACAGCGCATCGCAAAGCGATCTCGCGCTTGGCATGTATGTCCAGCTCAGGGTCAAGACTCTGAACGGCAATATCCTCGAGGAGGCGCTCGACGTCTATTACGACGATGAGGTGCAGGGACCGGTAGTCGGAATTTCCGGTACAAGCTCCGGCGAAACGCAACGGACTTTCACCGTGTTCGGGCAAAACATCATCATCGACGATACTTCGACGATATTCGTCGGCACCAGTTTTGTCGGCCTTACGAATAATCGTATCGTCGAGATCAGTGGATTCCGTACTTCTCCAAACGATATCACCGCGACTTACGTCGAAGATAAGGGTCCAGCTAACCCCGGCAGCGAGGTCGAGCTGCGCGGTACGATTTCGGGACTGGCGGGGGTAGCGCCCATTCAAACCTTCCAGGTCGACGGTGTTACCATCAACACAGATATTTCGACCGTGCTGAAGAATGGCCTGGTGCTGCAGGACACCCTCTATGTCGAGGTTGAGGGTACCTACGTGAACGCGACCACGGTAGCGGCAACCGAGATCGAGGAAGAAGACGAGGATATCGGCGACGACTTCGATGAGGTCAGTCTGCAGGGGTTAATCTCGAACTACAGTGGCCTCGACGATTTCTTCATCGACGGTCAACAGGTCGACGCCAGTGGCGCCAGCCTGTCCCCGGCCAATACCGCCGGCCTGCTCGGCAACGGGGTCGAGGTCGAAGTCGAGGGCGATATCGTCGGCAATATCCTGATTGCCGACGAACTGGAGCTGCGCGATGGCGAATCCGAGTTGAGAACTACGGTCAGGACGATCGATTTACCCGGCAATCGTTTCGAACTCGAGTATCCGGGTAATGGCGACTCCAGCCTCGGAACCGTCTGGGTCAACGTGAGTGGCCAGACTCTATTCGAAGACGAGTCTGTGGCCAATCTGCCCAACTTTTCGCTCGATTTGCTGATGGTCGGCAATTTTGTGCGGGTTAAGGGAATCGCAAACCTAAGCGGAATCAATCCCGAAGTCGACGCCGAAACCGTCAAGCGGCGTGATCCGGATTCGACCAGTCTTGAAGGAGTGGTTCAGGCTAAAGTTAAACCGGTTTCAATCACCATTCTTGGCATTACCTACCCGGTCGATCCGGCCGCGACATACGAAGACGAGAACGGGACGCCGATGAATGCAAACGACTTTTTCGATGCAATTGTGGTCGACACCAGTGTGGTCGAACTCGAGGACGATGATCCAGCTGACGGCGATGCCGACCAGGTCGAGTTCGACGACTGATTCCGGACTGGTGTGGTTTTGGCCGCTTGTTTGCGAGGGTGGCTTCGAGGGAGGCAGAGCAAAATTATCGGTAAGTATCGAGTCAGTAGAGGAAGCTCGGCGATAATTTTGGTCTGACCCCGACCTTCCCGACGTTTGCACGGTTGGGGTCAGACCAAAAACTTCGCCGCTATTTTCCTGCTGGCTCACCGATGCCGAAGTTTTTGCTCTGACCCCCTCGAAGCGACCTGGAACGTCCCCGCTAGCGCTGGGATGACGCAAACACCGCTACTGCGGTCTTTGCGTCACTTTCATATCGAGAGTTAATTTCTGCGTACCGCGATAAATCGTGACCTGGATCTGCTCGCCGGGTTTATGCAGGGTGATCTGGTCGAGCAGGTCGCGGATGCCGCGCACCGGGTTACCGTTGACCCCGACCACGATATCGCCGGCGCGAATGCCTGCGATGTCCGCCGGGCTGTTGACGAAAACCCCGACGATCAGCGCTCCCTTGATACCGGGGTGCCCGGTGGCCTGCGCCGCTTGCGCACTGAGCTCGGTGCCCTCGACGCCGAGCCAGCCCCGCGTTACTTCGCCGAACTCGATAATCTGTTGCATGATATCGAGCGCCAGCGAGATCGGTATCGCGAAACCGATTCCCTGTGCCCCCACCGTCTGGCTGAAGATCGCCGTATTGATGCCAATCAGTTCGCCGCGCGCATTGACCAGCGCACCGCCGGAATTTCCGGGGTTGATCGCGGCGTCGGTCTGGATAAAGTTTTCGAAGGTATTGAGTCCGATACGATTGCGCCCGGTCGCGCTGACGATTCCCATGGTGACGGTCTGGCCGACGTTGAGTGGATTGCCGATGGCGAGCACCACGTCGCCAACCCGCAACGCCTTCGAATCGGCGATCTTGATGCCCGTCAATCCGCTCATCGGGATTTGCAGTATGGCGATATCGGTATCGCGATCCTCGCCGATCAGTACCGCCTGGCTGCCGCGCCCGTCAGCCAGTGAAATCAGGATTTCGTCGGCGCCGTCGATGACGTGTTGATTGGTCAGAATATACCCTTCGGAGCCGATTATTACCCCGGAACCGAGGTTTGTTTCGCTACGGCTGCGTTGGCGGCGTTCGAGCTGGTCGCCGAAGAACTTGCTGAACACGGGGTCATCGAGCAGTGGGTGCGGTTTTTCCTTGACCGTTTTCGAGGTATAAATCGTGACCACCGACGAGGCCGATGAAGCCACCGCATCGGCGTATGAAAAAACCGGGCTGCGGGAACCGGCGGTCGAGGCCGATTGCCGATACGAGTCGTTGCCGGACAGGAACGCGAGGATTTCGTCTTTACTCTTGTCGGTTACGACGAACAGGTACAGCACGGCGAGCGCCAGGCCGATCAGGCCAAACTGAAAAATAAACCCGGCAACTTTGATTAGTTTCATCGCGCGATAGTATCATAGCGTCCGGGCAACCGGATTAACTGAAATGCGATTACAAGAGCTCTGCGAATTCTGCGACGAATACCTGAAAACGGGCGAGTTCAGCGACTATTGTCCGAACGGCCTGCAGGTCGAGGCGAACCTTGAGGTCGAGCACATCGTTTGCGGGGTAACCGCCAGTCAGGCGCTGATCGAAGCGGCGATCGGGCAGGGGGCGGACACGATACTGGTGCATCACGGCTACTTCTGGAAAGGCGAGGCGCAACCGCTTACCGGTATCAAGGGCCGGCGCATAGCCAGCCTGCTGCGCAACAATATCAACCTGCTGGCTTACCACCTGCCGCTGGACGCGCATCCCGAAGTTGGCAACAACGTGCGGCTGGCCGCCGTTATGGACTGGCAAATCGAGTCCAGCTGCGGTGAGCAGGAGCTGGTGTTGACAGGCCATGCGACGCATCCGCAAACCTTGCGGGAACTGACCGAAACCATCGAGGCCCGGCTCGATACCCGGGCACTGGCGATTAGCGCCGGCGACCACGAAATCAACCGGCTGGCATGGTGCACCGGCGCCGCGCAGGGCTTTATCGAGGCCGCCGCCGAGCAGGGTGTCGATGCGTTTGTCAGCGGTGAGGTTTCGGAACCAACCTTCCACCTGGCGCGTGAACTGGGGATTCATTACGTCGCTGCCGGGCATCATGCGACCGAGCGTTACGGAGTGCAGGCCCTGGCCGCCGAAATCGCCAGGCGATTCGGGATCAGGCAGCAATTTATCGATATCCCCAATCCGGTTTAATGCAAGCTATTAAATGTTGAAAAAACCCTCGATAAATCCTTGCTTTAGCATGAATGCTCTCGACGAAAAAGTTAAAGTAAGCTATGCTAGCGGCCGATTTTTCTTGACCGGGAAAAGACCTCGTGGAGCGCAAGTTTGGCACCCTGCGACAGGTCTTTTCTTTTTGGAATTCCAACTAACTGGGTAGTTACTCGAATGTCTTCAGAAGTTGATAACAGTCGCAGGCGATTCCTGACTGCGGGTACGATGGTCGTAGGCGCGGTCGGCATGGTCGCGGTTGCCGTACCATTCCTGAAAACCTGGTCTCCCAGCGCCCGGGCCAAGACCGCCGGTGCGCCGGTCGAGGCGAATATCAGCAAGTTGCAGCCAGGCCAGCTGATCATCGTCAAGTGGCGCGGCAAGCCGGTATGGGTCGTGCGCCGTGACGAAAAGGCGTTGGCCACGCTGGAAAAAGTTGTCGACGAGTTGCGTGACGTCGATTCCGATGAAAGCCTGCAGCCGGAGTATGCCAAGAACTGGCATCGCTCGCGCAAAAAGGAGTTCCTGATTATGGAGGGTATTTGTACCCATCTGGGTTGTTCGCCGACCTATCGGCCCGAAATTACCTCGGATTTCCAGGGCGGTTTCTTCTGCCCCTGCCATGGTTCGAAATTCGATTTCGCCGGACGCGTGTACCAGGGCGTACCGGCGCCGACGAATCTGACCATTCCGCCGCACTACTTCGTGAGTGACGACGTGATACTGATTGGCGAGGATGGAGTAGCATAATGAGTGAAAAACAAACAGGCACGGGCTTGATGGGCTGGATCGACGCGCGTTTCCCGCTGACCAAAATGTACGAGGAGCATCTCAGCAAGTATTACGCTCCCAAGAATTTCAACTTCTGGTACTTCTTCGGCTCGCTGGCGCTGCTGGTGCTGGTGATCCAGATCGTGACCGGCATTTTCCTGACCATGCATTACAAACCGGACGGTGACCTGGCGTTCGCCTCGGTAGAGCACATCATGCGCGATGTCGACTGGGGCTGGCTGATTCGCTACCTGCACTCTACCGGCGCTTCGGCATTCTTCATCGTCGTATACCTGCACATGTTCCGAGCGCTGATCTATGGTTCCTACCAGAAACCGCGTGAACTGATATGGATCTTCGGCATGTTCATCTTCCTCGCCCTGATGGCCGAGGCCTTCATGGGCTACCTGTTGCCCTGGGGGCAGATGTCCTACTGGGGGGCCCAGGTCATCATCTCGCTGTTCGGCGCGATCCCGATAGTGGGGGACGAGCTGACCCTGTGGATCCGCGGCGACTTCGTGATTTCAGACGCAACCCTGAACCGGTTTTTTGCCCTGCACGTGATCGCGGTGCCGTTGGTGCTGCTGATGCTGGTGGTGATGCACATCATCGCGCTGCATGAAGTCGGATCGAACAATCCCGATGGTGTCGAAATCAAGAAGAACAAGGATGAAAACGGCATCCCGCTCGACGGCATTCCGTTCCACCCGTACTACACGGTCAAAGATATCGTCGGCACCGTCGTATTCCTGATCCTGTTCAGCGTGGTGGTGTTTTTCATGCCGGAGATGGGCGGTTATTTCCTCGAATACGCTAATTTCGTGCCGGCCGACCAGTTCAAGACGCCCGAGCATATCGCGCCGGTGTGGTATTTCACGCCGTTTTACGCGATTCTGCGGGCCATCCCGGACAAGCTGATGGGGGTTATCGCGATGTTTGCTGCGATTGCCGTGCTGTTTTTCATGCCGTGGATCGATCGTGGCAAAGTCAAGTCGGTGCGCTATCGTTCGGGCGCCTTCAAGCTGTTGCTGGTTATGCTCGTGGTCAGCTTCATCGGGCTGGGTTACCTCGGAGCCTTGCCGGCCACTGAAACCCGTACCATGTTCGCCAGGCTGTTCAGCGTCGGTTACTTTGGTTTCTTCGTCGGCCTCTGGTGGATCAGCAAAAATGAAAACACCAAGCCGGTTCCAGAGAGGGTGCAATAATGAGAGCGATATTAATTATTGTAGCGGGCCTGATGCTGCCTGCGGTGACCTGGGGCGCGGGCGGCGGCCATACCTATCCCGATGACAGGATCGAAATCGACTGGGATGACAAGGCCGCGATGCAGCGCGGTGCGCGCACCTTCGTCAATTACTGCCTGAGCTGTCATTCGGCCGCCTATTCGCGTTTTAACCGCGTCGGCCAGGATCTCGGAATTCCGGATGAAGTGGTGCGGGATAACCTTATTTTCACCACCGATATGAACGGTGATAAAACCAAGGTTGGCGCCCTGATGAAAACCACGATGACGCCGGAATACGCGGAACAGGCTTTCGGCATCACACCGCCTGACCTGTCGCTGGTAGCGCGCTCGCGCGGCGTCAACTGGCTGTATAACTACATGCGAGGATTTTACGTCGACGAGAGCCGGGAAGGTCTCGGTGTCAATAATGGCGTTTTCGCCAACGTCGGCATGCCGCACGTGCTGGCGGAACTGCAGGGCCTGCAGGCGCCGCAGTACAAGACGGTGACGGATTCCCACGGTAACGAGCAAGAAGTTATCGTTGGTTTCGAGCTGGTGAAAGCCGGTTCGCTGACGCAATCCGAGTATGATAAAACCATTCACGACCTGGTGGCCTTCCTGGATTATCTGGCGGAGCCCTACAAGCAAACCCGCAAGAACGTGGGCACCGGCGTTATTATTTTCCTGTTCGTCTTCCTTATTCTGGCTTACGCGCTTAAGAGAGAATACTGGAAGGACGTTCACTGACCTGGGACCTGAAATTATGTCTGTAGTGGCGAATCGCCGATCGGTGATGAGTTGCTTTTCTTCCCCAACCGACCCCGAATGTCATCGCGCGCGCATTGTGCTCGCGGAAAAGGACATCACGGTCGAAATCCACGATGTGGATACTAACAATCTGCCGGAAGATCTGCTCGACTTGAATCCGTATGCAACCGTTCCAACCATGGTCGATCGCGACCTGGTTCTGTATAACGCCCGTGTTTTGATCGAGTATCTCGACGAACGCTTTCCACACCCGCCCTTGATGCCGGTCGATCCGGTATCCCGCGCCAAGAGCCGGTTGGCGCTGTTTCGTATCGAGAGCGACTGGTTCAGTCTGCTGCCCGATATCGAGCGGGGTACCGAGAAGCGCAAGGCACAAGCCAAGAAGGCATTGACCGAGAGCCTGGTCAATTCATCCGAAGTGTTCGGCGCTATGCCTTATTTTCTGTCGAGTGAATTCAGTTTGCTGGATTGCAGCATTGCCCCGATTCTATGGCGCCTGCCGTACTACGGTATCGAGTTGCCAAGCTCGACCAAGCAGATTACCGCCTACATGAAACGGGTGTTTTCGCGGCCCTCGTTTCAGGCCAGCCTGTCCGAGCAAGAGCGCGACATGGTCGCCTGAGAGCCGAGCGCGACATGACGTCCAGCAAGCCTTATCTGGTCCGGGCGCTTTACGAATGGATCCTGGACAACGACACGACGCCATATATCCTGGTCGACACCAGCAGCGACCAGGTGTTGATTCCGCCCGGTATCGCTAACGACGGCAAGGTCGTATTGAACCTGGCGCCGCAGGCGATACAGAACCTCGAGATGACAAACGATCACGTTTCCTTCTCGGCGCGCTTTAACGGTGTCGCGGAAGATATCTATTGCCCGATCGCGTCCTTGATGGCGATTTACGCGCGTGAAAACGGCGAAGGCATGATGTTTCCCACAGAAGAGGCCGATACCGAAGCCGATTCTGACAAGCCCGACGACGACAAACCCAGGGGTCCCACCCTCAAGGTTATAAAATAGCGACGGCAATCCAGGGCTCGCATTACTCGGCGTAAAAAGCGTTCCGGATCCAGTTGATCCGGTCGTTGCCGTCGGGCTGGCGCTGTATCAAGAAAGCATCGAATCGCAGCGGGCAACTGGCAAGTTGTCGATGCCCCGCGATGTAGAACAGCGCCGTCTTGATAATCTTGCGCCGCTTGGTCGGGGGGATAGAATACGCGGCGCCGCCGTAGGTCATGGAATCGCGAAACTTGACCTCGATGAAGCAGATGCATTCACCTTCCCGCATGATCAGATCGATTTCACCGCAGCGGCAGGAGTAATTATGCTGCAGCAGGCGTAAGCCC
>JAASSH010000040.1 GCA_021767985.1 Gammaproteobacteria bacterium
CGAATTTCCGTTACCTGGACAGGCGGAACGGCATCGAACTCCGTAGCTGGTAGTGTTGCAGTAAGCTGTCGATTTTTGCTTCATCGACGCCCAGTGCTGAAATGTTATCGGGGTTGACGGACATAGTCAGGATTCGGCTTCGAGATGGATAATACTCGCCGGAAATGCTGATTGTCGAGTTTGCAATGGAGCTTCATACATGTAACCAGACTATAGCCAACTTCTGTCCCTCTTATCAAAAAAAACCCCCGCCGAGGCGGGGTGAAAAGAGGATAAATCCGGGATGGCCCGGCCGGGCCATCCCGGTGTGGGCTAGCGTTGCGCGATCAGCCGATCCATGCGCTCCAGGTCGTTGATGACACCCCAGGTGCCGCCGGCCTGGTAAACCCGCTTTTCCCACAGGTCGAGGCGCTTCAGGTAATCCCGCGGGTCGATGTTATCGCTGCGCAGTTTGGTAACGTTGAGCGCGACCACGTGGATATCGGGCAACGAGATCGGAAAATCGCGAATATGCCCCTTTTGCAGGTCTTCCTCGAGATCGGAAAAGATCAGCACGTAGCGTTCGCCGGCGCCGGTCTCGTCGAGATACTCGCTGGCCTGCAGCATGCCACCGGTAATGTCGGTGTGGCGGCTACCGCGCTTGGTATTGTTGACGAACTCATCGATCTTGTCCTTGAACATGCGCTTTTGCTGGTTCGCGGTGCTTGGACGATCGTCGAAGGTAACCTTCGCGATGATATCCTTTTCGCTGAAACTGCCGCTATCGATACGTGCGATTGCGATCGAGTCTCCGCTGTCCAGCGTTGCCAGCAGGTAGTTCATGATCTTTTGTGCCTTGTCCATTTCCGCGGTGTAGGTACCCGAGGTATCCAGCAGCAGGTAAACCGCACGTGCGTTGGATCGGGGTTCGCTACAGGCCGCGAGGCCGAGACATAACAGGGTTGTCAGGATTAGTTTCTTCATGATTGCTCCCTCATGTAAACCTTTGTTTTAGCCAGTTCCGCCCTGAAGGGTTCGGATTCTTCTGTTTCGGGCTTGTCTGTCCTGCGCCCGATGCTGCTCGTAATCAGGCGCTCGATACCGAGCGGCAGCATGATGAACAGGTCGTACAGGTTCACCAGCATCTTGGCCATTTGACGCGCGGTACCGCCGATCAGGCGCGCGGTGAAAGCCAGCGCGTGGATCACACTCAGGGCGACCATGCCGAGCACGGTGCGCAGCGAGTGGATGAACGACTCCAGCGGAATCGCGACGAAAGCGAGCGCAAACGGCAGGATGAATCCGAGCACCATTTGCCCGATCGACGGGATCCAGCGGAAGGAAGCCTCGACCACGGTACCGCCGGCCAGCGATTGGGTCAGCGCCTCGCGGTCCATCGCCAGCAGGTCGCGCATGTACGCGAGCGAGGCTTCGACCGTGGCCAGGATCGCGAGGATGCTGAAGGTGATCACGACCATGCGCTTACGCATCTTATCGTCCATCGAGCCGATGATCGGGAACAGGTTCGTGATACGCAGCGATTCCATCAGGAACAGGCCCATTGCGATTTCGACCATGATGATGACCAGTGCCGCGATATCCGACGTTTTCATCGGGCCGATGTAGCTGGCGCCACCGACCATTTCCGACATCGGCAGGGCGATCAGCTGGAAGTTGATCAGGCCGCCGAAGACGGCAATCACGAGTACCAGCGTGGAGATAAAGAACTGCGTCAGCGAAGAGGAAGACAGCGTGCGTGCCGCGGTATCTTCACCGTTGCGGATCGACTCGTAAGACTTCATCTGCTTGTCGATTTCGAGCGAGCGCTCTTCCAGGCCGTCGATGGTCTCCTTGACGCGGGTCAGCGATTGACCCAGGTTACGCCACTGCGGTTGCATCGCACCAAGCAGCTTGTGGCGTTCCAGCGTCGACTTGCGGTAAGCCTTCTGGGTTTCCTGGTGTGCGTCTTCCAGCGTCTTGCCGATATTGTCGAGAATGCTGCACACGGTAGCGTCTCCGGTGCGCGGAATGCTGGCAATCGAATCGACCGCTTCCAGCCATGCCGGCGGCAGCGGCGGCGCGTCGGTGGCCGCCTGGTAATCTTCCTCGATCTTGTCGATGGTATCCGAGATCTGGCGGTGCAGCGCGGGGTAAGCGCTGAGGTCGCGCGTTACGACCGCGTTGACGCGATGAAATTCGCGCTCGATCGCACGTTCACAGGCGTCCTGGCCCATCGCCATGACTACCTCTTTATTACGACGCTGCAGGCTGCCCTCGAGACGTCGTAACGATGCGGCGAACAGGCGGCAGGCGGCGTAGATGGCGCGCCCGGTGGAATGGATCAGCTGGTGCGCCGGGTTGCGTCCCAGGTAGGCGACGAATACCAGGATCGCGAGCCAGATGGTCGCCGATATTCCGGGATTGTTTGACCAGACGGTCAGTATGTCGTTAAACATGGTTTTATCCTCGTTTCCTTTGAAGTTGTATGGAATTTAGAGGGGCGTTGTGAAAAATCGGTGAAAAACCGGGAAAACGGGCTAAAATTTTCTGCAAATACCTGTTTTATTTAGAAATATTTCACATTCCTGAGTGCTGCGCTGCAGCCCCTGAAAGCCCCGATATACTTGGAAAACTATGCTTAATAAAACACCTGGGGCGCGCTGATGGCCTCTATTTTCTGGGTTGAGGATCAGTCGCACTGGATCAAGAAATTTTCCCCGGTGCTGGAGCGGGAAGACTTCGACGGCAAGCCGAATTCGTTGACGATACTGAACTTCGCCGAGGCCGCGCGGCAAAAAATCGCGCTGACCGACAAGGAGTCCCCGCCCGACGTGGCGCTGCTGGATGCGCGCATGAACGGCAACGATCAGGCTGGTTTCAAGGTTTCCAGCGCGCTGCGCAAAAAATGGCCGAACCTGCCCATTATCTACCTGTCGGAACACAGCGGCACCGAAATCGAGCGCGATGCGCTGCAACAATTCGCCGCCACCGATTTCATCGCCAAGCATCAACATAACGTCGAGCAGGTACTGTGCTGGCGCATCAAGGCGGTGCTGCGCCAGGTATCGCTCGATTCCGACCTCTCTGCCACCGTCAACGTCGTCAATAGCGGCGAGCTGACAATCGACCTGAATACCTGGAACGTCTACTGGAAAGGACAGCGGCTGATGAATCCGAGCAACACGAGACGACCACTGGCGCCGACCCCGCGCAAGCTGCTGCGTGAACTGGTGCAGTCCTCGCCGCGCCCGCTAACCGCGGGGCAGATTGCCGAGCGGCTCGATCTCGACCCGGAGAAATTTTCCTACGCCAGCTATCGTCAGCATATCAAGACCCTGCGCCGCGCCTTCGACGCGGTCGAGGGCGGGGAAGGCCGCTTCACCGAATTGTGCGGCCAGGGTCAGGGCATTGTCACCTTCGGCGACGAAGGCGCTTATCTGTGGAGTCCGCCCGGCGGAAAATCGAAATGAAACCCGCGCGCGTCTCCTACCCATGGCTCAGTACCCTGGGCGCAATAACTTTTGTCGCCTGGCAGTTAGCGCTGATCAATGCGGCGTTGCTGCCCCTCGACCGGCTGCCCGCTCCTTTACCGGGTAACGAGCATATACTGGCGGCGGCCGCGTTGCTGCTACTGCTGGTAGTTTTCGATATCTGGCGTTACGTCAGGACGAGCCGGCGCTGTCGCGATCAACTGCGGCAATACCAGACCCAGATCAGCGAGCTTTTCGATACCAAGCGCGAGCTCGGTACTCGCGCGCGCACCTATTCCGACCACGCCGACAAGCTGAAAATGTTTATCAGCGAACGCCTGCTGGAAACCATCGAGTACGATGAAAAGTTTCTGCATTTCAAGAACATTGCCTCTGAAGTTCGTCACAACGGTGTGATCAGTTACGACAAGGCACAAACCGCCCTCAGAAATGCGCTGCAAATTTGCGATGCCAGCGACCAGCAGCAGTACCGTGAAGCGGCCGACGGACTGCTCTACCTGTGGGATTTACTGGACTTGTCCACCACCGACAATATTGCGCTGCATGTCGCCAACCAGATCTACGATTGCGAAGAGCATTACTTCCAGGCACAGCTCAACGAAGATATCGAACCGGCACCGTTCGAACCGACATTCCTGATGAGTCACGCGCTGCGACGCGCGCTGTTGCCGATCACCGAGAATCCCGATGCGCTCGGTCTCAACCAGGAGTGGCCTCGCCGCGGCAGCTATGCCGACGATAAGTTCAGCATCCAGCTGCGCACCGACAGCGAAATGCTCGGCAACGAAAACCATATGGTGTTGCTGATCGAAAACCTGATCAACAACGCGCTCTTTTACTCGCAGCAGAAACAACATCGCAACCGTTATAGCCGGGTCGCGGTTACGCTTGCGCAGCGTGGGGGCGACGTCGAATTTCGGGTTTACAACCGGGGACCGCGAATCAAGGAAGACGAAAAAGACAAAATCTACCAGCTCGGGTTTTCGTCGCGGAGGATTCGCGAACACCACGGCAAGGGACTGGGATTGTACTTTGTCAACGAAATCACCAAGGGCTTCGAGGGTTCGATCGGGTTCGAAAATATCGATAATCGCGAGGGTCGATTTGCGCTCAGCGTCAGGCTCGCTAATGGTGAGGTGTACCAGCACGAATTCGATATCGTTATTGCCAACGGGCGGCCGATGTGTCGGGTCGGGGATGCGGAGGACTCGACCGGTAAGCGTCAGGAATGGTCCTACGAGGCTCCGATTACCAGTATCGAGGCCAGCCCGCAGTCGAGCAGAAAGCCACAGTTGATTTCGGGCCTGGTGCCGGGTGAGGACAGCGTTCATCTGGATGCAGCCGATCCGCAGTTGGCGCGCTGGGTGCTCGAAGTCAGGAACCGAAAACGTTCTGCAAAATTGCTGTTCTCGCCGCTGGACGTGCGTGGGGTTGAATTCGTCGCGCGCTTCGAGACCGCAAAATCCAGACTGGATAATCAGGATTAAGGCCACCATAATTGGCCGCATGAACGAAACCGTCTACTGGTCTGCCAGCCGTATCGCGCACGAGATTCGCAGCGCCAGGCTGGGCTGCCGACAAATCGTCGAAGCCTGTCTCGAGCGTATCGAACAGGTCAATCCACAGATCAACGCGGTAGTGCAATTGGCCAGCGAGCGCGCGCTGCAGGAGGCCGACGCGCTCGACCGGATGGCCGCCCATGAGCAATTCAGGGGACCGTTGCACGGGGTGCCGATCACGATCAAGGATTCCCTCGATACCGAAGGAATAGTGACAACCGGAGGCACGCTCGGGCGCAAGGATCACCTGCCCGACCAGGACGCACCGGTGGTGGCGCGCCTGCGCGCAGCCGGCGCGGTGCTGCTCGGCAAGACCAATACCCCGGAACTGACTTTCAGCGGCGAAACCAATAACCTGATTTATGGTCGCACCAATAATCCCTATGATCTGCAACGCAGCCCCGGTGGTAGTAGCGGTGGTTCCGCCGCGATCGTTGCCTGCGGCGGCGCCGCGCTCGATCTCGGGTCTGATACCGGTGGCAGCATTCGCGAACCCGCGCATCTCTGCGGCATCGCCGGAATCAAGCCAACCTCGGGCCGCACGCCGCGCAGCGGGCATATCGTACCTTACGGTGGCGGCGCGCTGGATTCGCTAACCCAGATTGGGCCTATGGCGCGTTACGTGGAAGACCTGAGCCTGGCCCTGCCGTTGATTTGTGGACCGGACGGGCGTGATCCGGCGGTGGTGCCGGTGCCGATGGGCGACCCGCAGGCGGTTGATACTTCGGGGCTGCGGATCGCCTGGTTTGCCGATAACGGTATTGTCAGCCCGGTAGACGATATCCAGCGTGTAGTTACTGCCACCGCCAAAGCGCTGCGGGCGAAAGGTTTCAATCTCGAGGAGAAATTGCTACCGCAAACGCGCGAGCTGGTGAATCTCACCACCGAGTTTCGCGAAGCTACCAACGCCGGCTTTATTATGCGTTTGCTGCAGCGTTACGGCACCGAGCAGCCCGGGGAGGAACTGCAGGGCTACCTGACCGAGCAGGGGATTGCCAACGCCAATCACCTCGATCCCGCGCTGCTCGAAGCGATCGACGATGCCCGCAGCCGAGCGCTTGGCTTCTTTGAGGATTACGACGCCATTCTGTGCCCGGCCTCGTTTGCTATCGCGCGGCCGCACCAGGCCTCGCATAACGATAGTTTCGACGACTGGGGCTATATGCAGATTCAAAACCTGCTCGGTTGGCCGGGAGTATCGGTACGTGCCGGCACCAGTGCCGAAGAATTACCGGTGGGTGTGCAGGTGGTTGCAGCGCCATGGCGAGAAGACGTCGCGCTGGCGCTGGCGCAACAGATAGAAACACTTATGGGTGGCTTTCAGCCGCCGCCGTTATAGTCAGCGAATTATCGCCGGCAGACTGGAGAGCCGCGCGTCACCGGTGTTGGCGGCGTCCGGGTCTTTGCGTTCGTCGATCAGGCTCGATATGCGCAGAAATCTGAAATCCAGATTTGCCGTGACCAGGTTTTCCCGCAGTACCTCGAGCGTATTCGGATAGGGATGGCCGATGGCGATTGCGGAACCGCGTTCGCGCGCCTTGGTCAGCCAGATGTTGTACTGCAGCCGTATCGATTCCGGGTTGGTTTCATTGTCGAGGAAAATGTCGCGCGTCGTCGATTCCAGGCCCGCAACCAGCGCCTGGGCATGAGCAACGCTGCGCGGCGAGGTGCGGCTGTCTAGAAAATAGAGGCTTCGATTGTAACTGCGGATGCTGTCCATCACCGGGCGCATGAAGAAATCGAACTCGGTCAGGTGGCTGCCCATGTGATTGTTGACGCCGCGGATGAACGGGATTTCCTCCAGCAGCGAATGCACGTTCGCCGTTAGCTGGTCTTCGTCCATCGCCTCGTTGAGTGCGTTGGGTTCGTGTGCCGCCTTGGAGCTGATCGACTGCATCGGTAAGTGCAGGATGACTTCCTTGTTTTGCTGGTGAGCATGCTGCGCCAGGCGCCGGCTGTAGGCCGCACCCGGCAAGATTGCGTAGGTGTGGTCGCCCTCGAGATCGATGGCGGCCAGGCCGTTTTCCAGTGAGTACCCGAGATCGTCGATGACCAGCGACAACACCGGCCGCTGATCAGCCACGGCGGCGCTGGTGGCGAACGCGAGCAGGATCAACCAGAAGCGTGACATCGAGCCGCGCGGTTAGCCGTTATTGATTTCGGTCAGGATCGTCAAACCCTTGAGCAGGTTGAGCGCCTCGTAAAGCTGAAAATCGGATTGCGCCAGCTCTTCGCTGTCGCTTTTTGCTGCGCCGTCGGCGCCATCGGTTTCACCGTTAGGATTGCTCAGCCGTCCTTCGAGATCGCTCTCGGAGTAGGTTTCGCGGGATTTTTCGTCCTTCTCAGAGATGCGCAGCGTGGATAGCTTGATATCCGGTTCGATGCCCTTGGCCTGGATAGAACGCCCGTTCGGTGTGAAGTAGCGCGCAGTGGTCAGCTTGACTGCCGAGCCGTTACGCAATTCCTGGATCGTCTGTACCGAGCCCTTGCCGAACGACTTTGTGCCCAGGACGATACCGCGCTTGTGATCCTGCATCGCGCCGGCTACGATTTCCGAGGCAGATGCCGAACCGCCATTGATCAGCACCACCAGTGGAGCACCGTTGAGGCTGTCGCCCGGGGTCGCCAGGTAGCGGTGACTGGAATCATCTAGCCGTCCTTCGGTGTAAACGATCAGGCCGTCGTCGATAAACGCGTCGGAGACGCCGACCGCGCCGTTCAACACGCCACCCGGGTTATTGCGCAAATCGAGCACCATGCCCTTGAGACGCGTCTCCTTTTGCAGGTCCGAGATTGCCTTCAGTAAATCGGTAGTGGTGCGTGACTGGAAATTGGTGATGCGAACATAACCGTAGCCCGGTTCGAGCATGCGGTTCTTGACGCTCTTGACGCGAATGATTTCGCGCGTGATCTTGATCACCAGCGGCTTGGGCTCGCCCTCGCGCACGATGGTCAGGTCGATATCGGTGTTGGGCTTACCGCGCATGATCTTGACAGCTTCGTTCAGGGTCATGCCCTTGACTGACTTGTCGTCCAGTTTGATGATTAAATCGCTGGCCTGGATGCCGGCGCGGGATGCCGGGGTATCGTCGATCGGGGAAATAACTTTGACGAAGCCGTTCTCCATGCCGACCTCGATGCCCAGGCCGCCGAACTGTCCGGTGGTGCCGATTTTCAAATCGCTGAATTCGGAGGTATTCAGGAAGGCAGAGTGTGGATCCAGTCCGTTAAGCATGCCGCGAATCGCGTCTTCGATTAATTTCTTGTCGTCGACGGTTTCGACATAGTCTGATTTAACCTTGGAAAAGACTTCGGTAAAGGCCTGTAAATCCTCGAACGGGATTTGTTTATCCTCGTCTTTTAACGCATAAACACTGTGACCTACCGCCAGCGATAGTCCAAGCAATGCTCCACTCAGAAACCAGGTGGAAGTTCGCAGATTTTGTAGCATTCGATTCTCCGGTGAAACGTGCTGGCTGTTAGCCTGACTGAATATTGTAGACCAGTTTAAGGCCCTATAAGTTGGAAACAGTTCAAAAGATTGGGTCGAGAACGCAAAATTCTACGGAAAACTGCGAGATTTTACAGTTTTTGTCAAATCGCGAGACTAGCCGGAGGCAAAACTATTGCTGGATTTACACCATTTAGTGGGATTCTGCGGCTTGCCTTTTCTGCGGATTTCGAAGTACAGCCCCGAATTTTTCTGTCCGCCGCTGCTGCCGATGCTGCTGATGACCTCACCCGCTTCTACCCATTCACCGGCCGTTTTGAAGAGCGCCTCGTTGTGGCCGTAAAGCGAAAGGTAAGAATTGCCGTGATCGATAATGATCAGGTTGCCCATGCCCCGCAGCCAGTCGGCGAAGGCGATGCGGCCATGAAATATCGCCCGCACGTGCTGGCCATCGGGCGCCTCGATCATGACGCCTTGCCAGCGCAGGTTCGACAGGGGTTTGTTGCGGCCAAACAAGCGGCGCAGCTTACCCTTGACGGGCCACGCCAGTTTGCCTTTCAGTTCGGAAAAGGCCCGTTGCGAAATTTCGGTTTCGAGGGTGTCGACAAAGATTTCCTCGATCGATTTGATCAATTCCTGTAATTGCTTGGCCTCGTCCTCGAGTCGTGACAGGCTGCCCCCCTGTTGTTTCAGTTGCTTCTCCAGTGAAGCGATGATCGACTTACGCTTACCCCGATCCTGTTTGAGCTCTTTC